>JAYWGI010000116.1:0-8100 GCA_043779025.1 Myxococcales bacterium | reverse complement strand
GCCGACATCGACGAGGCGGACATCGGCAAGCTCAAAGAAGGCATGACGGCGGAGGCGCGCGTCGATGCCTTCCCCGGTGAGGTGTTCACTGGACGCGTGGAGCAAATGCGTCTCAACCCAACGACCACCGCCGGTGTCGTGACGTACGCGGCCGTCGTAGATGTGGCCAACCCAGACAACAAGTTGCGTCCTGGTATGACGGCCTCCGTCACCGTGCGCGTACGCGAGGCCAAAGCAGCCATCAGCGTGCCCAACGCGGCGCTACGCTTCAAGCCGCTGCCAGTGGAGGGCGAAGAGCCGCGCGTCTACGAGACGCTGCCCATTGGCAAGGCGCGCGTGTTCTTGCCTGGGCCTGGCCCTCACGACGCGGCCGTGCCTCTCATTGTGGACATTGGCCCCAACAGCGGAACACGCACGGCGGTGACAAGCGGGCTGAGCGCGGCTAACGATTTGGTCATCGACGAGAACGAATCCAAGGATGCGCTCAAAGCGGGCCCCTCCACCGGCGGCGGCAAGAAGCGCCCGATGTGAGAGGCCCGAAGCCAGCCATGCAGCCCGACGTACTTATCAGCCTCAAAGGTGTCACCAAAGTCTACGACGCGGGCGGCGCGACGGTGTACGCGCTAAAACCATGCAATCTGCAAATAAATCGCGGTGAATTTGTTGCCATTATTGGCACAAGTGGTTCCGGCAAAAGCACGCTCATGAACATCTTGGGCTGTTTGGATAGGCCCACCGAGGGCTCTTATGTGCTCGCGGGCTTAGAGGTCTCCCACCGCACTGCGGACGAGCGCGCCATTGTGCGCAACCGCTTGATTGGCTTTATCTTTCAGGGCTTCAACTTGCTCGCACGCACCAGCGCGCTCGAGAACTGTGAGCTGCCACTGGTGTACCGAGGTGTGCCTGCCAAAGAGCGTCACCTGCTTGGTGAAGCCGCGCTACGGTCCGTGAGCCTGGGCGATCGCATGGATCATACACCCAACCAGCTTTCGGGTGGACAGCAGCAACGGGTAGCCATTGCGCGCGCCCTCGTGACGAATCCACCGTTGTTGTTGGCCGACGAGCCCACCGGTAACCTGGACACCCGCACCAGCCTGGACGTGCTCGCGTTGCTCCAAGGTCTCAACCGAGATCGCGGCATCACGGTGGTAATGGTCACCCACGAGCCCGACATCGCGGCGTGTGCAAGCCGTGTCATCACCGTGCGCGACGGCCACATCGTGTCGGACGAACGCACCGTGCCCAAAGACGCGCGCGTGGCACTCAAAGAGCTGCCCACCGAGACCAGCTACGAGGTGCCGCCCAAGCCCCCCATCCCGCCACTTGCCCGGCGCGTCCCGCTGCGAGCATACGTGCATGCTGCAGCTTATGGCTTGCTCGCGAGCGCGGTCGCAGGAGCCTACGCCATGTGGGCATTCGCTCCCGCCGCGCCGTGGCTCTCGGCCATCGCGCGTGGAGCTGCAGAGGCGTTTGGCCTCGACCGTTTCCTGGCGAAGCGTGATTTGGGTCATGCAGCACACCGCATTGAGACGGTAATGGGCGCGCAGGTGGTCCCCACCACTTTGGCCGCCGTGTCCGTGATTGTCACGCCCGAGCGTTGGAAGCTCGCACTTGCGACGAGCGTCCTGTCATGGGCGATACGTGCGACATACATGTTGTTTCTGTCGCAGCGGGCCCCCCGCGTTGCGCCTGCTCGGGCGGCCCACCCGTGATTGTGGTCTCCACGCGCTTGGCCTGGCTGGCTCTCGTACGCGCACCCGTACGGGCGGCGCTTACTGTTCTAAGCGTGGTCGTCGGAGTTATGGCCATTGTTGCCGTGGTGGCGCTGTCGGACAGTGCAGGCCAAAGCATCGACTCCAAGCTCACGGCAATGGGCTCAAATCTTATCTATGTGTTCCCGAACAACTCGGTCGTAGCGCGCCCCAAAGGAGCCACCCATGGCTTGGTCGAATCCGACGCCGAGGTGATTGCGCACGAAGCCTCCGCCGTCGCTGCGGTTGCCCCCTATCTGTCGCTGCGCGCGCAGGTAATCTCCGGCGAAAAAAACTGCGCGACCACCATCGCCGGAGTGACACGCGACTACCTTTCCGTGCGCAATTTTGAGGTCGATCGCGGCGTCATGTGGAGCGAGGAAGAGAGCGCCAGCTCGGCCAAAGTCGCGGTGATCGGTGAGCTTGTGCGCGCGCAATTGTTTGGAAGTGCGACCGGGCTTGGCGAGCCAATTCGCGTCAATGGCGTGCCGCTCACCGTGGTCGGGGTGCTCAAAAGCAAAGGCGCAAACGCCTTTGGCGACAACGACGATGACCGCGTTTTGGTGCCTTCAAAAACCTACCGTTCACGTGTGGGCCACGTCGCGCCTGGGCGGGTCAACTTTATCATGGCGAGTTCGGTCTCGGCCGACCGCACCGACCGCGCCATGGCGCAGATCAAGAGCATCCTCCGGCAGCGCCACGGTCTTGCAGAGAGCGACGCCGACGACTTCGACTTACGATCCATGAACGAGATCCAGGAGATGCAAAAAGGCGCCATGAGCGTGGCCTCGGCATTGCTCTTGGCGGTCGGCGCCGTAGCCATGCTTGTTGGCGGCGTCGGCGTGATGAACATTATGCTTGTGAGCGTGGCCGAGCGTACACGCGAGATTGGCATTCGGCTCTCCATCGGAGCCCGACGCCGCGATGTGCTGGAGCAGTTTCTTGCCGAGGCCGTTCTGCTCACTTTTTGCGGCGGCGTTTTGGGCGCGCTCATCGGCGCGGGCGCCATGGCGCTGATCCCCGCGTCGTTGGGCTTGGGCGGCGGAGTATCTACCAAGGCCATGAGTCTGGGCGTGGCTACGAGCGTGATTGCGGGCGTCGTGTTTGGCTACTTGCCGGCGTCCCGCGCGGCCAAGCTAGACCCTATCGTCGCGCTACGGGACGAGGCATGAGAGACATCCTGCTACTTGCGTGGAACGCCATTGTGCGCAACCCCTTACGGGCCGGCCTGACGGTTCTCGGAGTGTCTATCGGTGTGATGGCGGTGGTGGTAGTCTCCAGCTTGGGCGACGGCGCCAAGGACAGCATCGCCGATCAGATTCGATCGGTAGGCTCCAATATGATCATTGTCAGTGGGCGCGCTCCCGCCGCGGGCAAAGCCAAATCTGCGGCCGGCAGCGGACTCTCGCTCACCGATGGGGACGTCGCTGCCATGGGCACGGAGCTTGCCAGCGTGGAGCGCGTTGCGCCGGTGCTGCGTTCGCAAGCCACTGCAACACGGGCCGATCGCAACGTGTCCACAGCCGTGTGGGGCACGAGCGTCGCTTTCTTCAAGGTGCGCAATTGGGATGTCGCTAAGGGCGCAACGTGGACGCCGGAGGACGAGCGCACCAAGGCCGCCGTGTGCTTGGTCGGCCAAACGGTGGTGCGCGAGTTGTGGGACGGTGCGGACCCCACAGGGCAATCGTTGCGCGTGGGCAAGCACGTGTTTCGCGTGGTGGGCACACTCGCCAAAAAAGGCGATTCGCAGGGCCGCGATCAGGACAACTTGATTGTGACTTCGCTCGAAGGCGCGCGCGCGCACTTGGGCCTAGGGACTACCGGCAAAGTACATGCAATTTTGCTTCAGGCCGTGGACGCTGAGCACGCCTTTCACGCGGAGCAAGCTGTCAATCGCCTCCTCGATGCGCGGCACCAGATCATCGACCCGGACTTGCGCGACTTTGAGGTACAGAACCTCAATTCGATTCAGGAGCAGATCGAGAGTGTGGTGGGGATTCTTACCGCACTGCTCCTAGGTGTGGCAGGCATCAGCCTTTTTGCTGGCGGAATTGGCGTCATGAACATCATGCTGGTCACCGTGGCCGAGCGGACGCGCGAGATTGGGGTGCGCATGGCCATCGGCGCGCGCGCCAGCGACATGGCCAAGCAGTTCTTAGTCGAATCCGTGGGGCTCACCCTGGCAGGGGGCGTGGTGGGCGTGGTCGTCGGCATTGCGGTATCGTATTTGGTCGGCACCTTGGCAAACATGAAAGTCGTTCCGCATGCGCTGCCTGTGCTCGGCGCGCTTGCGGTGAGTGGCGCGGTAGGCCTTGTATTTGGTGTGCTCCCGGCAAGACGCGCGGCGCAGCTTGAGCCCATGGTGGCGCTGAGGCGAGAGTAGAGATGAGCTTCGCGCCGCGCGCAGCCATTGACGTCATTGCCGTCGACAAAGCCACACTGCAGCTTGCCGCACAGGCGCTGCAAGAGGGCAAGCTCGTCGCCTTCCCCACGGAGACCGTGTACGGACTGGGGGCACTGCACACGCACAAGGGCGCCGTCGAGCGTATCTTCGCGGCGAAGGGACGCCCGGCGAATCACCCGCTTGTATTGCATGTAGATAGCACGGAGATGGCGCGCAGCTTGGTCGGCGCATGGCCCGCAGAGGCCCAGACGCTCGCCGACGCGTTTTGGCCTGGGCCGCTCACGCTGGTGCTGCCTCGCGCGGCGCACGTGTCGCACCTTGTGACGGGCGGCTTGGACACGGTGGCTGTACGCGTGCCTGACTCGCCCATCGCACTCGCCCTCATCCGGGCGGCAGGCGACGCCATCGCGGCTCCGAGCGCCAACCCGTACCAAGGCCTCTCGCCCACCACGGCTGAGCATGTGCGGCGCGGTCTTGGTAGCAAGGTAGACATGATTCTTGACGGCGGGCCTTGCACACGCGGATTGGAGTCCACGATCGTGGACGTCTTGTCGCAGACCCTTCTGCGCCTCGGGCCTATCTCGCCGAAACAGTTGCACCACGCATTGCCTGAGCTAGACGTCGCGCCCAGCCTGCGCGTAGCGGATTCAGAGAGCGTGCATCTGGCGCCGGGAATGGACGCCAAACACTATGCGCCGACCGCACGCTTAAGGGTGATGGCGACCAGCGCGCTAGAAAATAACATGCATCACACAGACAACGCGCAGGTGATGGTTCTCGCGTACAGCATTGATGTAGGCGAGGGGCTAGGGCTGCGGCTGTCTGACCGGGCCGAGGACTACGGCGCGCTTCTGTACGCGGCCCTTCATGCGCTCGATCTCACGGGTATCTCCGAGATCTGGGTGGAGCAGGTTCCCTCGTCGCCCGCGTGGGACACGGTGCGCGATCGCTTGGCGCGCGCGGCCCACCACACGACCTAGAGCCAATTGCGTGACCTGCGCTTGCACGCTGCCAGTTCGGTGTCATAACACCGCGCATGAACCGATCCCTCATCGCCGTCGCACTCGCTCTGTTCCCCTCCTCAGCACTGGCCCAGGCCGTTGCTCCTGAGGCTACCGCCGCGCCTCAGATACAGGCAGCGCCGCCCGTGGCTAGTGCCGCACAGCCCGCGCCAGCTGTCGCATCTGAGTCGATGGCCGTCGTCCAAGCTCCCGCTGCGCCGGCCACTGCCCGGGCCCAAGCGGCATCAACGGTATTCAAGCGTGAGGGGTTCTACATCGGGTTCGGAGTTGGCGGTGGCAGCGGGGGCTTCTCACAGCAGACCGCCATTCGTACGTACGATGGCTACTTCGGAGAGGGGCGGGAAGGAGGGGTTGCGCTTAACTTCCGCTTAGGTGCAGCCATAACCCCAAAGCTACTGCTCGGCGGCAACCTCGGCGGCTGGACTGCATCGCGTGAGTATGGAAGCACCCGTGTGTCGTTCACCAACGTGCGCATCAGTCCGGAGGTGACTTTTTACCCCCTCGCGGATCAGGCGGGCTTCGGCAGTGGCCTCTACGTGCGCGGCGGAGCAGGCTTGGGGTCGATGCAGGCGCAGGCGGATGCCACGAGCGGATCTGGCGCATCAATTACAAGCGAGAGAATTCAGGGGCTCGCCGCGCACGCAGGACTCGGCGCGGAAACCAAGCTCGCGTCTCGATTCTTCCTTGGTTTGGGCGTCGACTATCACCGCGGCTGGCTCGCCAAGGACGTCAACACCAACCAGGTCGAGGCCCTGCTCACCTTCATGTGGTACTAAAGCGCGCTTTTTCGCCGAAGAAGGAGAGCGAAAGCAGCTTTTTTGCAGTCAAAAGTAGAACGAAGATGCAGCTGCAACATCGACCACGGTTGGGGACGCCAAGGCCTCTACGCCTACGGCCACGTGTTGCGAGAGCTTGGCCTTGCTGCTGCCTCGGGCGCCCCAGCCCCACGGCGCTTGCAGGAATGGGTAGTAACTAGGTCCGCCCTCTACGGCCAAGATCCAGCCGCGCACGGGCTCTGCCCGCAGGTTCAGCATCGGGCCTACGCCGACGCGCATGGGTTGCTCCCACATACCGTTGAGCTTTGGCCCCGCGATCACCTCGGTGCCCACAAGTAGCGCGGCCGATGCACGCGGCCCACCAAACGCGGTGCCGCCTGCGACATGCAAGCCTCCCACTACGCAGTCGCGGCATGTGAGGTCTCGCACCCGCTCGGCCCCCAATCGCATATCGAAAGACATCTTGTGCTCGAAGCGATCGATAGGCGCGAGCGAACGCACATGCACAAAGGTCGCCTCGTCCAATCGAAACCAAGGGTCCCGTGCAAGCGCACGCGCACGCACATGACCGAACTCGATTTCGGAAAGTGCGGCATAGCCGCCCTGAGGGTCGGTGGCGTCATGCGCCGCGAAGCGATAGCCGATGCGCATCGAAGCGCCATCGAGCGTGTCCCACCCTGTGGCGAGTTGCACACGCCTCGATGGGTGCGCACTTTCGGGGCGACTGTCTTCCTCGGGAGCAACCACGAAGTCTGGAGACATCACGCGCATGTTCGCGCGGCGCACCAAGAGCGCCTGCTTGAGCCTCGCGCCCACGGACTCCCCTTGGCCTGGCAGGATATCCTTGCCGAAGCGCAAATCCACCAAGTCGGCGGCCGCGTCGAGCACCAACACTTGCCGCGCGGGCTGCAAAACATTGGATGGGAACGGCGCATTAGGTAGGTCGGCAAGGACCGAGACAAAGGACTGCTCCGCCCCAGAGAGCCCGACGAGGCGCGCGCGAAACGTTGTGCGCGCGGAGGGCCGGAACGCCACGCGTTTTACCAAGCCCGGAGACGCACGCAGAACCTTGATGGTGTCTGCGGGCAGCACCGGGTTGTGCGTGTGCCGAATCAAGTCGGCGCGCGGCACGGCCGCCTCGATGACCCCAAGGATGTGGTACGAACAGTTCTCCGTGAGGAAGTAGTAGGCGATGTAGGTCTGCCCCAGCTCCCAAATATGGGCTGAGATGCGCAGGACTTCTTCGTCGCTGAGGTTGAGTTCGTACTCCCAAATATCGCGCGATTCGAAGTCGTTGTACTCACGCACCTTGTAGAAATAGGGGTACTTGGAGAAGCGCCCGGGAAAGAGCCCAAACACGCCCTTCACCGCATAGGCCACAGGGTTCGCAGTGTCGGGAATGGCCGCGAAATCGATGCCCGCATCGAGCAAGTCTTGGTGGGGGCTTCCCTCATAGCGACGCCGTCGGAACTTGAGAAACGTATGCCCAAACGCAGAGCTTGGGTTGTTCAGGTAATAGGACGAGAAGATGACACTCACCGCAGTGGGCGCCAGCGAACGCATGTATTCCTCAAACTTTGCACAGTGCAGGTTGTTCAGTGCCGCGCCATCAAGTCCCGCGTGCTCCACCAGAAACAAAACGCGCGCCGGAAACTTGCAGGCTGCATGCGTGTCATCCATCGCCCCCTTGGCGAGCACGCCGCGAATGGTGGCGTCGAGCTCGGCGCTTGGGTCCTCTTTGCCATGCGGCGCTAAGAAAAACTCTTTCTCGCCATCGACCTCGCTCTCGTAGCTCCCCTTGGAGCCGCGGTAGTGACCCAAGCGTAGCCACCCAGGAGAGTCCCCCAGGCCCATAGATTTTGCTCGCAATAGCAACTCGGACACTTGGGCCGTCGGCGTCAGAGGAATGGGCTGCGCTGCTTCGGCGGCGTGGGCCGGATGCGTGCAGAGCACAAGGAGTGCCAGCGCCACGGAAACCAGACGGCGGAACCACAAAAAGGAAAAGACCATGGCGGCCACTTGGCTACCACGGTCCTTTCACATCGCGGGCTAGATTCAGAGGCGTGCGCAGGAGAGCGACGCGTCAGACTTCATCGAGGAGACAACGCGGTCCGAGACGGCCGCGTTGGTGGCATCAGCGGAGGTGA
>JAYWGI010000115.1:0-2924 GCA_043779025.1 Myxococcales bacterium | reverse complement strand
GCGCAAAGCAAAAAGGTCATCAAGACCTGGAGCCGTCGCAGCACCATTCTCCCCGAAGCCATTGGCCTGACCTTCGCCGTGCACAACGGTCGCAAGTTCGTCCCAGTGTTCGTCACGGAGAACATGGTCGGCCACAAGCTCGGCGAGTTCGCCCCGACCCGCACCTTCCACGGCCACGCGGCCGACAAGAAGGCCAAGGGCCCACAAAAGAAGTAGGACTCGGCAACGAGACTGATTCGAAAGCGTTCTGTGCAGACTGCACAGAACGCTTTTTGATTTTGAGGTGTGGCCCCACGTGGAAAAGGGCTCGTATCCTTTCGTGGCATGCACTTTGCACCTGCGGCTGCATGAATCGACTTCCGTTGTGGGCGACGGGCAAGACCCGCATGTGGTGGCTGCTTTGGACAGGGGCGCTCATTTGCGGCGCGACGTTCGTGCTGAGCGTCTACTGGGACTTCCAAGTGGAGGCCTATGACCAGCGCTTCTACGATGGGTACACGCTGCTGTCGTTACCGGCGCGCAACGATGCATGGGAGCGCCACGTCGCTGACCGAGAGGCCGCAGGGATCACGGCGCTTGGGTGGCGCGTGCTGGTGTTTCGAGGGCGCGCTCTGGTCGCATGTGCACTGCTCGTCGCCTTGGCCACGGTCCGCGGCGTAGGGTCCCAGACCGGCAAGCGGCGTTGGAGCTACGCGGTCGGCGGCCTGCTTGGCCTCGCTGCAATTGCGGTCGTATTCGTCATGACTTTCTGGTGGTGCTTTTTTGGTGTGGCAACTGCGGGGTGAGTGAGGTGTATGCGAGATGCACGCATCTCACTCAAAGCTCCGTGAGCCAATCGAGCGCTGGTAGACGATGCGGAGCCTCCCTTGAGGCAGCGGAGCAGCGGGCTGTAGAGCCTCGCACCCCACCCCTACCTTCACGCACTCACCCCCGAAGCGGAGCGCAGCCTCGCGCTGCACCGAGCCGTTGCGGCGGTGCTTCCCGCGCGCTCGGAGTGGATCGCCAGCTCGCGAGAACGCCTCGCGCGCTGGGAGGCCAAAGGGGCACTGCACCCCGAGTACGCTGCACGGTGGCGCGCGTGGCTTGCGCTTCCCATGGGGGTTCTTTGCGTGCGGATCGTCGCGCTCGACGAGGAGGCGCGGGACATGCGTCAGACAAGTCCTCTTACATGCAATTTGCATGCAAAGGAGCGCTGGAGCATTTCGAGGCGTTTGCGCGCGGAGCGTGCGGACCCATGAGGCGCAAAGACCTGGAGCACATCATCCGCGCATCGGCGGCCATCGCGCACTGCGCTTCGCGCGAGACGCACTGGAGGGAGGGATTCTCGATGTCGCATTGCTGCGAGAGGGGCTCGCAATGACCACGGTGCACGACGCCGTGAGGCAAATCACAGAGGCTCGTATCAGCGCGCTGCCATCCGTTCGTTGACGGCAGAAGTAAGCCCCGAGAGGGAGCTGACTCTCGAAGCCTACAGCGTGGAAGGCGGTGCGGGCTTCCTTCGTGTAGGGTGATGCACAATGGTTCGTAAGACCGCGCGGCTTCCAATAGCGCTATGCGCCTATGTTCACTGCCGCGACCAAGGAGCCGTGCAGTGGCCACGCCGATGCGCGTGCGGCAGTTCTGAGTCGGTCGCCGCGAACGCTCTCGTTACCTTGCCCTGGGAACACTATTTTCCGAGGGGCACTGCGGTGCGCGGGAGAGGTGAGAATCCGTTGGAATGGGCGTTTGCGTGGAGGGCACCTCAGTGCAGGCGCTGCAGCAAAGCGCGGCCGGTCGAGGTCACCATTCCGCGTCTCTTTGTTCGCCTCATGGCCGCAGTGTGGTCGACGTTTCTCCTGACGGGGCTCGCCGTACGCGTTACGCACAGTGCCTTGGTAGGCATCCTGCTAGCGCCAGCGTGGCTCGGCCTCATTCCGTGGGCCATCGGTCGGCATCCCCCCGGTTCTCGAGGCCCTATGATCCGCCACGCGGTTGAAGTCGCGAGGGCAGGTAAAAGTAGTGACCGCTGTCTCGCCAACCATCTCCAGTTCAAATTCGCGAGTAGGGACTACGGATTAGAGTTTGCAGCGCTCAACGCCGGCATCGTGTGTGCGGTGAGCGAGACTGGCGACGCGGACTAGGACGGGGCGCGCGCCCTACGCACGCGGCCGACAAGAAGGCCAAGGGCCCACAAAAGAAGTAAGACTCCGCAACGAGACTTAATTTGAAAGCGTTCTGTGCAAATTGCACCGAACGCTTTTTCGATTTTGAGTCGCAGAGCGCTGACGGATCGGGGCACTTGGGGACAAGTGGGTGTGTGATGCATCAACAGCACAATGTGCAAGTTCGACCTGGCCGCCTGTTTCCCGTGCTTCGCGCCAGGTGGCCTTCGACGTGCCCGAGATGTAATGGCGTAGCTTCGGGTGAGCCGCCGGATGAGGGGCTAAGCTCGGACGCTGAATGGCGACTTTGGGGCGATGTGCCTCCAGGCGCGACTGAGGTCCTGAGGGACGCGTGTCGCGACTGCTTTACGGAGGCAGCCAAGCGCTCGTTCTTGTTTGGGTGGCGCTGGCTTCTTCTACTTCCTCCTACAGGGCTGTTTTCGTTGACGAACGCGGCCGGGCCGTTCGTGCGATCCGTTACTGTCAGCCTACTGCTTGGGGCCATCGTCGGTCTTTTCGTTTATCAGCGGCGAAAACCTTGGGGCTTTCCCTGCTCCATAGCGTTGCGCCGCGAGGTTGACGCCGACGTCTTTTCGTTCGAAAATGCTGGCTTCGCGAAGGCGTTCGCGGAGCTTAATGCGGTCCTTTTGGTGCCGGACTCCTTGAACAGGGCCTGAGTCTCCTCCGTCCACGGACACCCGACTCGCCCCCGTGGACACCCTCGCGCTTACCATTCCGCCGCACTTCGCGTCGTGGCACGGCGCATGCAGGGCGGCTCCCATG
>JAYWGI010000114.1:0-2925 GCA_043779025.1 Myxococcales bacterium | reverse complement strand
ACGACAACGTGGTGCTTCTCTTGGCCACCGATGGCCTGCCCACGGATTGCGGTGGGATGAGCGAGGCCGTTGTGGCTGTGCGCGAGGCCTCCGTCGCCGGGTTCCCGACGCACGTAGTCGGCATCGGTGAGCAGCTAGCGAACCTCAGCGACCTTGCGCGTGCAGGTGGCACGGGGCCTGCCGTTCTCATCTCCGGCACCAGCGCGTCGGCCGTCGCATCGGCCATAAGCTCCAAGCTCGAGGGAATTCGCTCGCAGTTCTCCTGCGAGGTGCAAGTGCCTGCCACTCAGCCCGACGGGCGTGCCGTGGTGCCCGCTGAGCTCAATGTGCAGATTGCATATACTTCGGGGGCGCGAGATTTGGTCTACAGCCAAGCGTGCGCCTTGCCCAACGCGTTCCGCTACGACGATGCGGCCAACCCCAAGAAGGTCGTGCTCTGCGGCAACACATGCGACGCGGTGAGGGCCGACGATGCGGCCACCGTAGACTTGCTCTTCAATTGCGCCACGCGCGTGCAGTAGAGGCGGCGCTCTCCACGTGCTGCGCTCGCACGTGCAAAGAAGCGGCTTCGACAAACCGCCTCTTTGCCACTTCATAACATATGCAGATTACATGGTTTCGAGGCGGGCCAAAAACAAGTCTCGCTGAGCGCGGAGCACCTTGGGCAAGCGCGGTCCGATCTTGTCGAAGAACTCGTCCATGCTCTCGAGCTCGTGCTTCCACTCGGCCAAATCCACCGAGGTGGCTTCGTCTACTTGCTCCGGCGAAATGTTGAGCTCGGACAAGTCCAGGTCGCCCGCTTTGGGCACCCAACCGAACGGCGTCTCGCTTCCGCCTACGCGAAGGCGTGCGCGGTCGACGACCCACTTGAGCACGCGCATGTTCTCGCCGAATCCGGGCCAAAGGAACTTGCCCTCTTTGCTCTTTCTGAACCAGTTGACCATGAAGATCTTTGGCGGATTGGAGAGCTTGCCCTGCATCTTCAGCCAGTGCGTGAAGTAGTCGCCCATGTTGTAGCCGCAGAAGGGCAACATCGCGAAGGGGTCGCGGCGTACGATGCCCACTGCGCCGGTGGCCGCAGCGGTGGTCTCGGAGCCCATCGTGGCGCCGAAGAACACACCGTTGACCCAGTTGAAGGCCTGCATCACGAGTGGCACGGTCGTGGCGCGGCGTCCGCCAAAGATGATGGCGCTGATAGGCACACCTTTGGGATCGCTTGCGTATTTGCTGAGTGCGGGGTTGTTGATGGCAGGGGCCGTGAAGCGCGAGTTGGGGTGTGCTGCCTTCTCGGAGCTGCCCTTCTTCCACGCTTTGCCCAGCCAGTCGGTGAGCTCTTCGGGCACTGGGCCGTCGATGCCTTCCCACCACACGTCGCCGTCTGCGGTGGTGGCCACATTGGTAAAGAGCGTGTTCTTTTTCACCGAGAGCATCGCGTTCGCGTTGCTCTCCATGCTGGTGCCTGGAGCCACACCGAAGTAGCCGTTCTCGGGGTTCACGGCCCACAAGCGGCCGTCCTCGCCTACGCGCATCCACGCGATGTCGTCGCCCACCGTCCAGATCTTCCAGCCCTTGAAGCGCTTGGGGGGGATCATCATGCTAAAGTTGGTTTTGCCGCACGCGCTGGGGAAGGCTGCGGCCACGTAGGTCATCTCGCCCTCGGGGCTCTCGACCCCGAGGATGAGCATGTGCTCGGCGAGCCAGCCCTCTTTCTTGCCGAGGAAGCTGCCGATGCGCAGTGCCAAGCACTTCTTGCCCAACAGCACGTTGCCGCCGTAGCCCGAGCCCACGCTCCAGATGGTGTTGTCCTCCGGGAAATGCATGATGAAGCGGCGCTCGGGGTTGAGGTCAAGCGTGCAGTGCAACCCGCGATTGAAGTCGTTGCTTTGGCCGAGCATGTCCAGCGCCTGGCGGCCCATGCGGGTCATGATGCCCATGTTAAGCACCACGTACACGCTGTCAGTCACCTCGACGCCGACCTTGCTCATCTCGGAGCCGATGGGGCCCATCACGTAAGGGATCACGTACATGGTGCGGCCCTTCATGGAGCCCGCGAACATAGGAGTGAGTTTGGCGTAGCCGTCGGCGGGCGACATCCAATTGTTGGTGGGGCCGGCGTCGTCTTTTTCGGGCGTGCAGATGAACGTGAGCTGCTCCACGCGCGCAACGTCATTGGGGTTGGAGCGGCTGGAGTAGCAACCCGGGAGCTTGTCTTGGTTGAGCGGCGTGAGAATGCCTGCGGCCACTGCGACGTCCGTCAGAGCCAATCGCTCTTGTTCGGAACCATCGCACCAGATGATTTGGTCTGGGGTGGTGAGGGCGGCCATCTTGGTCACCCACTCGAGCAGCTGAGGGTTGGTGGTGAGCTTGTTTCCGGCGCGATCCACTGGCTGATTCATAGGGCGCAAGCTACCACCCGAGGACCCTCTTTTGCGAGCACGTAACGCGTAAAGCGAACGAAGAATCACAAGCGAAAATGCTTCCAGTGGGCACGCTGTAAGGAGATGGTGTGAATTTCGCGCCCCTCGAGAAGGGTGGTAGCCGCCGAGACCTCAGGATGAAATCGCCGATGGCCGCGGTAAGGGCGTAATAGTCGACGCATGAGCCTCTCCTTCCGCAAGTTCTCCCATGCGGTGTCTGCCGTTGTCGGTACGCCGATGAGCTTCGCAGCGGCTGTTGCCGTGGTGCTTGTGTGGGCTGCGACCGGGCCCTACTTTCACTACTCCGACACATGGCAACTCGTGATCAACACGGGCACGACGGTAGTGACATTCTTGATGGTGTTTCTGATTCAGAGCACGCAGAACCGCGACACCCTCACGTTGCAGCTCAAGCTCGACGAGCTGATCCGGGCGCACGCCGAGGCACGCAACAAGTTGGTGAACCTCGAAGAGATGAGCGACGAGGAGTTGAACGAACTCGAGCGCG
>JAYWGI010000113.1:0-8117 GCA_043779025.1 Myxococcales bacterium | reverse complement strand
GGCGCGGCCATCGCCGGGCTGCGTGCCGATTGCAGCGCGTGCCTGATGGCCGAGTACGACGTGAACGCGAATCCGCCGGGGCCCGCGGCAAAGTGGGGACTCTCCGGCTTGCGGACGGACGCGGCCGAAAAGGCCTATGTGCTGCCGAGCAATCGCTCGTGGCTAAATACCTTTGGCTGCCTAGAGCGTGCGAATGTGCTCAGCGCCGCTGAGGCACGGGCCGCGGCAGATGCGACCACCTGCAGGAGCTTGTTTTGCCCACTGGGCTCGGGGGGCTGCGGTCTCGCGACCAGCCAGGAATATGCGTCATGTACGCAATTTGTGGAGGCCACTGGCGGCCCGTGTGCCGCCGTTGCGGCTGCGCGGACGCCCTTTATCGCGGCGAAGGTGGACGCTGCCCTAGCGGCAGGCACCTGCGGGAATCTGCAGTCGGTGGCCGCGGTGTTTTGCGTCGGCGCTCCCGAGCCCGATGTTGGTGCGGGCGGCGGCGATGCGTCCGTGGGGCAATGAGCGCATGAGCGTTTGCTTTTAGGTTTTGTCGCCGAGCGCTGGCTGCGGTAGACAGATGCACATGGCGAACAAGTCCTATGATGCAGTGGTGATTGGTGGCGGCCCGGGCGGCTACGTGTGCTCAATTCGTTTGGGGCAACTTAAGCAATCGGTACTTTGCGTGGAGAAAGAAGAAGTGGGCGGCGTGTGCCTCAACTGGGGTTGTGTGCCCTCCAAGGCGCTTATCTCTGCGAGTCACACCTACGAGAGTGCCAAAGACGGTGCGGCCACGATGGGCATCGTTGTAGGCGGCCCTGTGAGCATCGACGTCAACAAGATGCAGGACTGGAAGAACGGTATCGTAAAAAAGATGACCGGCGGCGTGCGTACGTTGCTGAAAGCCAACGGCGCCGAGCTCAGCATTGGCACTGCCAAGCTGGTGGGCCCCAACACGGTGGAGATCACCAAGGCCGATGGCAGCACCGAGCAGGTGGATGCCAAGAGCATCGTTGTTGCGACGGGCAGTGCCACCATCGAGATTCCTGCATTCCCGTTCGATGGCAAGCAGATCATTGGAGCGCGTGAGGCAGTGAGCTTACAGAGTGTCCCCAAGCGTTTGGTGGTGATCGGAGGCGGCGTGATCGGGCTAGAACTTGGTTCCGTGTATCAAGCGTTTGGCGCTGAGCTCACGGTGGTCGAGGCGACGGCGCAGCTGCTTCCCGGCGTTGATGCAGACTTGGTCGCGGTGGTAGAGAAAAAGCTCGCGAAACACGGCGCGAAGGTGCTCAAAAATACCAAGGCCATGGGCCACACCAAAAACAGTGATGGCTCCATTACCGTCAACGTGGAGTCCGAAGGCAAAGCTGATTCGGTCGTCTGCGACATGGTGTTGGTCGCCGTCGGGATGCGGCCTGTCAGCGCCAACCTGGGCCTCGAAGCGGTGGGCGTGAAGACCGAGCGTGGCTTTGTGCCCACGGACAAATTCGGTCGCAGCAACGTGCCTCACATCTACGCCATCGGTGACGTGAGCGGCCAGCCCATGCTCGCCCACAAGGCCAGCAAAGAGGGCGAGGTAGTCGCCGAAGTCATTGCGGGCCACAAAGCTGCCAAGGACTGGGTCGGCATCCCAGGCGCCATTTTCACTGACCCCGAAGTCGCCACCGTAGGTCTCACCGAGACGCAGGCCAAGGAAAAAGGTGTAGACTACAAGGTGGGCAAGTTCCCCTTCACGGCGCTCGCGCGTGCGCTCGCCATGAACGCCGCAGAGGGCTTCGTTAAAGTCATCTCGGACAAGAAGACCAACGAGGTCTTGGGCGTCCATATCGTCGGCCCCAACGCCACCGATCTCATCTCCGAGGGCGCGCTCGCTGTCGAAATGCACGCCTTCCTCGAAGACATCGGCCTCACCATTCATCCTCACCCCACGCTTGGCGAAGCGATGATGGAGGCGTCGATGCATGCCCTCGGCCAAGCCATCCACACAATCAATCGCGCGTGAGGCATCGGCGAATCGTCGGTTCCCGGGGCGCTCAGCTACCAAAGCGTAGCCAGCGCGCCCCGGCGCCCTAGATTCGCCGCGCCTGACGCGCGATTGCCGGATCTGTTTTGCGGTGCTCGCGGCTTTGCCGCTTGCGGAGAGGGTAGGGCTCGCGGCTTTGCCGCTTGCAGCCCCAGATCTGTCGTCCTGAGCCGCAGGCGAAGGACCTCCTGGTTGTGTCGGGCTTCGTGTGCTCGCGGCTTTGCCGCTTGGGAGAGAGGGCAGAGCTCGCGGCTTTGCTGCTTGCAGCGCCCCAATTTGTCATCTTGAGCCGCAGGCGAACGACCTCCCGGTTGTGTTGGGCTTCGTGTGCTGCCGACTCGGCCGCTTGCTGGACTACACCAGGGTGGCTCGGATGCGTTCGGCTTTGCGCTGGGCGTGTTGTTTCTCTTGGCCTTCCGGGAGAAGCAATGCGGCTCGTTCATAGTCGCTTGCGGCAGCGCGCCGCGCTTCGTGTTGTTCGTGCAGGTGCGCTCGCAGGAGCAGTGCGGGCGCAAAGCCTTCAATCTCTTCGTCGGAAAGGGGGGACAGCGCCGCCAGGCCGGCGCTTAGACTCACGTACTGCGAGATGGCGTAGGCTCTTGCAACGATCAAGCCGTAGGTGGGCGCCATCGACAATAGCCCCTCATAGAGCTGCAAAATCGCACGCCAATCCGTGCGCCCTGTGCGTCGCCTGTCGGCATGTACCGCGTGCACCGCGGCCTCAAGTTGAAAGCGTCCTGTCGTCCCGTGTGTCGATGCACTGGCAAGTTGTCGTGAGGCCTGCGCGATGAGCGTCCTATCCCAGCGCGTGACATCTTGCTGATTGAGCGGAACGAGTTCGCCACTCTCGTTGTATCTCGCACCGGCCCGTGAGGCCGAAAAGCATATTAACGACGCGAGACCCAGGGCCTCCGGCTCCTCGGGCAGAAGCGTCGCCAACATGTCGGCAAGGTAGAGCGCTTCTCCACCGCGCTCGTCTGTGGGGTCGGTGGGCTGCTCGAGTCCGGCGCTGTAAGCGCCGTAGATCGCCTCGAGGACGTACTCCAGGCGTTCGGGCCAGACGTCTTGCCCAGGGACCACGAACGGGATGCCGGCGTCGCGAATCTTGGTCTTTGCACGCACCAGACGTTGTGCCATCGTGGCCACGGGAACGACAAAGATGCGAGCAATTTCGCTGGCTTCCATGCCGAGCACGGTCTGCATCACCAACGGCGCGCGCACGCTTGCGTCCAGCGCCGGGTGTGCAGCCGCAAACATCAGCTTCAGGCGTTCATCGGGCACCTCGTCGTCATCATTGGAGTGAGGCATGGCAAGCTCCATGACCTCCCCATTGCTGTGGTGAAGGCTGGTTGAGGTTCGGGTGTAAGCGGAGCGTGCGCGATCGGTGAGCTGGTTTCGCGCTGCGGTGAGCAGCCACGCTTCGGGCTTGTCCGGCACGCCTTGCTCGGCCCAGGTCTCCAGGGCCGACCGGTAGGCCGTCGCGAGCGCGTCTTCCGCGCCGGAAATGTCGCGTGTGCGTGCACAAAGAGTCGCCAAAATGCGGCCGTGCGAGGCGCGTACGACTTCGGAAAGACGCGCCTCGCACGAGGTTGGGGGAAGGTTTCTGACTCCTGTCACTTTTGTCCGGGTGGCATCGCCGAAGCGCGCACCTCGATGAGACCGTAGTGCGCAGCGGGGCACTTCTCCGCCCACGAGATGGCAGCGTCGAGATCGGGGACGTCGATGACGAAGAATCCGCCGAGCTGCTCTTTGGTTTCGGCAAAGGGACCGTCCTGCACTTGGCGTGAGCCGCCGCGCAAGGTCACCGTGGTCGCGGTCGGTGTAGGCTGCAGCCAATCGGTGTCCACGAACACACCGGCCTCGCGAAGGGCCCCAATGTACTGTCCGAAGACCTGCAGTTGCTCGGCCATCTCCGCTTCGGTGACATTGGCAAAGTCGGATTCACGTGAGTAAAGCATCAAGGTGTAGCGCATTGGATTTTCTCTTTCTTTCTCTATCTGTAAAGCACACGAACCGTCACGCTACGCCCGAGTCTCGGGCGCGTCGTGTTGGCAAAAATCAGGAAGGGCGAGCGGCGACTTTGGCCAAATTCGCGAGCCCCCGCTCGTACGTCGGCCCGAGCATTCCGTCTAGAAAAAAGCCAAATATCCTGGCAATCGGGTTGAATCCAAACGCGCTGTGGGTGGACCAAACAACGCGGGAGCCGCCGTTGTCGGCGCTCACAGCAAAGGTCTGTATAGGCTTGCCCATCGCGCCGAGATCGATCTCCATGGTGACCAAGCGGTTGGCTTCCATGGCCAGGATGGTTTGCGTGCCGGTGGTGGACTTCCCCTCGAAGCCAAAGCCGGCGCCTACGCCTGCACGCGGGCCAAAGGGTGTGATCTTCAAATCGGGCTCTTCGTCTTTGTAGGGATTGAAGCTTTGAAACCCTTCGGTGGATGAAAGCAACTGAAAGACCTGCTCCGGTGCCGCCGGGACAAAGCCCGAGCGCTCTACACGCCGTGAAGAGGGCAACGCCACCGCGCAGAAAGCCAACAACGCGCCCACGCCGCCCACGCCGCCCATCAAATATGTACTCCAAGCCATTGGAAACTCCGTCTGTTGTGGAAAGCGAAGCTGCTTTCAACCGCATGACGAATCAGCCGCCTCTCAATCGACAGGGGGCGAAACTTTTTTTAAAAGATGTCGCGCCCGATGGCCGTGCCCCACAGCTCCCACCAACGCCCTGTCATCCTGAGCCGGAGGCGAAGGACCTCCCGGGTGTGTCGGGCTTCGTGCGATTGCGGCATTGCCGCTCGCGTGCTCGCCTACATCTCGCTTGGTTTTTTGCGCTTGGCGGGCACTTTGGGGGCGCGCACCACGACCGGCTCTGCGGGCTCTTCGGGCGGCAGCTCTAGGTTGCTGGTACGCACCAGCTCGCGGAGCTCTCGGAGCATCTCGGTGATGCCTTCTTGAGTGGCCGAAGAGATGAGGCGCAGCTTGACGCGCTTTTTGGCGAATCGTTTTTTGAGGTCTTCGTAGCTCTCTTTGACCTCGGTGACGTCGGCCTTCGAAAGCGCCACGACCATCGGGCGCTTGGCGAGCGCGGGGTCGTACTTCTTGAGCTCCTTCATGATGGCGTCGTAGTCGGCCACGGGGTCGCGTTCGTCGTCGAAGCTCATGGTTACCAGGTGCAACAGGGCGCGTGTACGCTGCACGTGACGCAAAAACTGCAGCCCCAACCCAGCGCCTTCGGAGGCTCCGGGGATAAGACCGGGAATGTCGGCGATCACGAAGCTGTCGTCGTCCGATTGCACTACACCCAAGTGCGGCACCAAGGTCGTAAAGGGGTAGTCGGCCACCTTGGGCTTGGCCCGCGACACCGCGCGAATAAACGTGCTTTTGCCCACGTTCGGGAAGCCCAAGAGGCCCACGTCGGCCATCACTTTGAGCTCGAGGCGCAGCTCGAAGAGCTCACCCGGGTCCCCGGTCTCCGCGCGCCTTGGTGCTCGGTCGAGCGGGGTCGCGAAGTGGATGTTGCCACGGCCGCCACGGCCGCCTTGAGCAATGACCACGCGCTGCCCCTCCTCGGTGAAGTCCGCGATGATCTCGTCGGTGGCTGTGTCGTGCACCTGCGTACCCACGGGCACACGCACCACGAAGTCGTCGCCGCCATGGCCGTAGCAATCGCTACCCGAGCCGTTCTCGCCTGACTCTGCCTCGATTTTCCGCTGGTAGGTAAGGTCTAGCAGCGTGGACAGGCCCGCGTCTGCGATGAAGACGATGTCGCCTCCACGCCCTCCGTCGCCGCCCGAAGGGCCGCCATGAGGAATGAACTTCTCGCGCCTAAACGCGATGGAACCGTTGCCGCCGTCGCCGGCCTTTACAGTGACTTCACAGGTATCAACGAACTTCACCGCCCGGCCACTAGCACGCGCGCCCGGGCCCAACAGGCGAATTCGGCGCTTACCCTCGAGGGCTCTTAGGGGACGACCTTGTGGATGACGACCGGCAAGCCCAGGCCCGTGCTGCCCTGCCGCACGACGTAGGTAACATCGCCGCCGTCTACCTCGGTGGTTGTGAAGGTGGCAGAGTTGCTGAAGGCCGCATAGGGGCTGGGCACGGAGCGGCCCACGGAGTCGGAAGGCGCCACATTCTTTACCGGTGTATACTGCACCAATGCCGTGTGTCCGGAAACGGCCATGAGGCCAGCGCTGGTGAGCAATGCGGGCATTGGCCCTAAGCCGCCGTCAAGCAACACCACGTTGCCTGCCGTGCGCGTGTAGGCGCTCAGCGCGGACGCGCTGCCCGAGCCCAGCGCATTCATTTCAGCGGCCGTGGCGTTCACCTGGTCGTGAATGAGCACTGCATCAAAGTCGGTTGAAAGCGTGCTCGAGCCCAAGTCGGAGCCTAGGCTGGTCACGGTGTAGGAGACCGTACGACCACCTGCCAAAGAGCTGATCGCAGCCTTGGCATTTGCCACCGCGCCGGCGTCAGAGAACTGCTCGTAGGATAGCACCCGGATGTTTCCTGCAGCGCCTGCAAAGAGTGCATTGACAAGCAATTTTCCTTGCGATGATGCTCCAGATGCCTGTCTGAAATCGTGACCAATGAGAATGATGTCCCCTGGGCTCGAGCCTTGGCAGACGCCTCCGCTGCACAAGAACGTCGGACACACCGTGCCGCAGATGCCGCAGTTTTCTGGATCCGTTTGCTTGTTCACGCACCGCGCGCTGCACACCGAGAGCGAACCCGAACAAGGGGGTCTGCACGCGAAGGTCGCTGCTGCGATCTCGAGGCAGGTCGTGTTCGGAGTCACGCATACATTGCCGCAGGTGCCGCAGTTGTTGTCTTGGTTGAAGGGAGGCACACACGCGCCATCGGCTGGGGCTTGCGCGTCGTTGTTGCTACCGTCGCCTGTGCTGCTGCTGTCTCCGCTGGAACCATCGCCCGCGGTGCCGTCGGGGCGGGCGCCGTCGCCCGAGCCGTCCCTTCCACCGCCGTCAGTTAGGCTGCCGTCGCCGATGCTGCCGTCCGCGCCGCCACCATCGCTGGAGGGGCAGCGCGCGCCCGCACACAAGCCTCCTACGAGCGAATTTTCTGGTCCGCAAGCGTAGCCACCCAGGTAGAGGGCAAGCGCGGCAAGCGGGACAATACGTGTCGTATGCACCTTTTTCATCGGCGTGCTCCGTCCCCGGGGTTTTTGGAGCGCGTCACCCACAATTCAACGCGTCGATTCTTGGCTTCGGCACGCGTGGTTTGCACCTGCAATCGGGAACGACCAAAGGATTCTGCCTGTATCGCATCGGCCGAGACGCCGTACTTAATCAGCATGCGCCGTACCGCCATCGCGCGATCGAGCGACAAGCGCATGTTGTAGTCCTCCGACCCGGTCGCGTCGGCGTGGCCCTCCACCGTGACTTCCTTGATGTCCGGGTTGTCTTTGATAAAGCGCGCGACCTTCTGCAGGGTAGGCCACGCGCGATGCCTCACACGCGGGCTGTCGGTGTCAAACAGGACGGTGTCGCCCACCACAATCTTGTCTTCTTCCACGTGAATCGAACCGTCTGCTTTCGGGCAACCATTGGCCTTCGCATCCTCGGACGGGATCCCCGCGACGCCAGGGCACGCGTCGTAGGGCTTTGCGATACCGTCACCATCTGGGTCCTCAGGCACTACCTTTTCCGCCGGGCAACCATTCTTCTTCGGGTCCTCTGAGGCCGCGCCAGGGGCGTCCGGGCACGCATCGGCTGGTCCTACAATGCCGTCTTTGTCAGGGTCCAAATCTTCAGCAGGAGGCGGCGCCAGCTCCTCCGGGCAGCCATGCTTGGTTGGGTCTTCAGACTTGATGCCCGGCACGAGCGGGCAAGCATCTAAGCTGTCGTAGACCTTGTCCTTGTCAGCATCCCGAGGTGACGGCCCAAAACCAAGAGAAATACCTATGGTTGCGAGGTGCGCATCCTCAGGACGAAGCGTATCGTCCGGCTGAAAAATGTACGTGTATTCTGCAAACGGGCCGATGTGTGCGCTCTCACCGAGGGGGTAAGCGTAGCCCAAACCCGCCGAACCGGAGGCTCGCGTGAGGTCACCCGTAAAGGCAGGGCCCACTGCGGCCTGTAGCCACATGCCT
>JAYWGI010000112.1:0-2930 GCA_043779025.1 Myxococcales bacterium | reverse complement strand
CGGATGGGAGCTTGTTGATGAATCCAGACCATCGCTGGTTCGATGACGGAAGCTGGCTGGCGGCTGTCCACTCGGGGTCCACCAACAAGGGGTAACTTGCTTGGCTCGTCGCCCAATCCAAGGCGACCACACAGCTGCCGGCGCCGATGTCGGTCTCTTCTGGCGGAGCGTACACCGACGGGTTGGAGTCGTAGTTGCAGCCCGCAAGCGAGACCGTCGGCGCCACGGACTTGCCATTCTTGTCCACAGCATACGGAGTCGACAGGCGTAAGCCCGGGGTGCCATCTGCGAGCAAAAACTCGAGCGTTCCGCTCACCAGTCGCAGCGACGAAACGCCTTGCTGCAGCGTGACTTTGTATTGGAGGCGCTCCACCTGCGGTTTGGTGGGAAAGTACACGTAATCCTCGACGCCCCATCGCGTCGCGCGCTGCAGAACGGACGCATCGCCGAGCGCCCTATCGTAAATCAGATACCCCTCCGTGCTTGCCGCGAGCGAACGAGCGGACGCACCCTCAAGCTGCACCGCGACGGCCATCTGCGCGCTGTTCTTGAGCGTGAGTTGCGTGGCCCCCGAGGCCGCGCGTGGCAGCGTCACTTCGGCCCAGGTTTGCGCGAAGGGAGCCGCGCCTTGCGGCAAGACCTTGTAGCCCTCGCCGGCGCGTTGGAACGTCGTTCCGTCAGCGGCAAGCAGTACGGGTTTGCCGTCCAAGGAGAAACTTCGTGCCGCAGCCAGCGTCGCATTTGCGGGGCCCGGGTCGGGCAACGAGGCACTTCCGCTAGGCGATTGACAGCCCGTCAATGCGAGTAGTGCGGATGCGGTGCAGCCTAGAAGATGGCGCTGTTTCATGAATCGTCTCCCGAGTTGACGACGCCGCGCGTTGCGTGGTGCCCCAGCTTACAAGGGTAGGAGGCGGGGTCAAAATGGGGCAATTTATTGCGTGGTCGGCGCGGCGCAGCGTCGATTGGTCGCAGCTGTGGTGCCGGCGTGGGCGCGCTCCCTACATCGTCATGGAGCGCGTAGCACCCCTCGCGTCGTCCGATGATGGCGGCAACGCTTCAGGCACGGCGGCGGCGAGGGTGAGCAACGCAAACGCTGGCGGATGCACGGCGCCCCCGCCAAGCGCAAGTAGGGCGCCAACGTCTCGGGCCCCGCGTGCGCGGTTGAATGCGCAAAGAACACTGCTGCCTAGGGCCAGCCCAAACAACGCCCACGAGGGGACACCTGGCACTATGCCCAGTTGATCTCGCCAGACGCCCCACGCGGGGCTTTGTCCCGGCAGCTCGGGCGCAAGCACACATAGCCCGAAGAACGCGCCCCACAACCCGGCCGTTGCGACGCGAAGCCACGGCTGCGTACGCTGCGCCAACATGCCAGCGCCAAGCCACGCGAGCAGCGCCAAGTGCAGACCTACGGCGGCCTGCACGGCATGAGAACCCGAGGGCAAAAAGGTGTAGTCTGCAGATGCGCGAGCCAGCACCGGCGCTGCAAGCCGAAGCGTACCGCCGACTACGCCCAATAGCAGCAGCCACTGCGTGCTCCGAAACTCCACACCGCGTCTGGCGCTGCCAAGCACATAGGTGGCGATGGTGCCCGCAAGCACTGCCGGAAGCAGCGCACGCTGCCCAAGCATGGCCGGCCCCAGAAGGCTCAGTACCGCCAGACCCAGCAAGTGAATGCGCCACGTTCGGCGCGTCCAGGGGCTCAATAAAAATTGCGCAAGAAGCAGCAAAAAAAGGGCTGCAGCGAATCCGTTCGCCAACTGATGCGCCTTGCCTGCAAGGGAGCGCGTGCCCTGCATGTCCAACCACGGAACGAGCGCAAATTGCACCGCGAAGCCCGCCACCCCGGAGGCCCATTGGAGTCGTTTCATATCGGCGGCCTCGGTGTGCCTGCGCGTGCGGACTGCACGTTTTCGGAATGCGCGCCGGTATCGGGTTTGCTCGCATCGGGCGGCCCCAGCAGGAAGGGCGCGGCGGCCCCGTGGTGGCAGTAGTTGCCGTTCCGATGAAACGTCCAATGCATGTACACATTGCCGTTGTAAGACACGATCGCGGGAGGCGCCTTGCCGAAGGGGCCGGCACGCCCGATGGCGTCGAGGGCGCCCACATCGAACGCCGTCACGCCGCTATGGTGAATCACCCCCGCTTTGACTAGGTGCCCGTCGTCGGGAGAGATGGCCACCTCGATCACG
The DNA here is from genome assembly GCA_043779025.1 of Myxococcales bacterium. Classification (GTDB taxonomy): domain Bacteria; phylum Myxococcota_A; class Polyangia; order Polyangiales; family Polyangiaceae; genus JAAFHJ01. The sequence goes on along the minus strand of JAYWGI010000112.1, from coordinate 738 downwards.
GCGTACAAACTCTCGTCATTGATTGCGTCGGTTTTGGGCAACGCGTTGAGAGAACTGATAAAACTCTCGGCAAACAACGGGTGAATCCGATTGTGCATCTTCACGATGTACGAGGCAAAAGGCGAGTGCGCGGCGTTGAGGGAGGTCTGGTTGCCGGGGCGCACGTCGGGCACATAGTTCTCGATGGCGCTGCGCCAGCGCTCGAGGCCTGAGGCTTGCCACGCGCCGGCGATGCGGCTTCGTCGCTCCTCGCGCTCCGCTTGGCGATCGCGGGCCAGCGCGGCTTCACCCACGCTGCCGACGACGCCCTGGTGGCTCAGATTCAGATTGATCTGCCCCGGTGCCGATGTGGCCCCCAGGCCAAGCCACGCGCTCTTGCCCGTTCCGGCGGCGCCGCTGGCATCGCCGGCTACTTTGGACTTGCCGCCTGGTCTCGTGGGGCCGATGTCGAGCGTCCAGCCCTTTTCCGCTGCGAGAGGGGCGTCCGCGCCGCCTGCGCGCGCTCCCGGAGCGGCTTGGCCGAGTCCGCCTCCCGCCTTCGCGGCAGGCTTCGGCTCGGTGGGCGCCGCGCGCGCCGCTTGCCCCGCTTGAGCACCGGCGCGCGACGTGGACGGCTGGCCTGCGTGGCTATCGTGACCGGCAATTTTCTGCTCGTCGGAGTTGCCGGGATTCGGGTTGTCGCTGCTATGTCGGCCGCCCGGGCTCGGGTCTTTGTCGTCCACGTCGCGGTTGCGAATG
>JAYWGI010000111.1:0-8149 GCA_043779025.1 Myxococcales bacterium | reverse complement strand
TGCAGCGCCTACTCTGGCGTGCCGTGCGCCGGCAGCCCCTGCCCGACGGCTACGAACAAGTGTTTTGCGTGCCCCAGGGCGCGAACCTCGAGGAGCGCCTGGTGCTGTATCGGGACATGTACTGGAACCGACAAATCGGCGCGCTGCTCGAGCTCTTGCCCGACACCTGCGAGCTTGTGGGGCTTGCAGCATTCACGCCCATGCTGGTCGACGCGCTGTCGGCGCTGCCCTCCGTGCATCCGGCGATGGAGCAGCTACCTGCGCGCATCTTGCCGCACATCGCGCAGCATGGCACGCTTTCGGGTCACGCCCTCTGCGTGCTTCGCTTCGAGGTCGCCATGCTGAACGCACTCGTGGCACCTACACCGGAGCGCCCGCTCACCGAACTCCCCGGCGACGCGGACTCGCTTCAACGTGTGCGTTTTGCACTTATTCCGGGCGCCTCAGTTGCGGAGGCGCCTGAGGGCGACACGATTCGACTCGTGGGACGATCCGGTGAGCGCGCGGCCTGGTGGACCATTCAGCGGGGAGACGCCCTCCTTCTAGAGCGCATGCGGGGCGGCGCCACGCTTGAGGTCTTGTGCAAAGCCGCAGCGAGCGACGGAACGACAACGGCGGAGCAGGCCATGAGTCACGTCGCCACGTTGCTCATGATGCTTCTGCGAGAGCATTTGCTGTGTGAGGAAGGAGCGTCGGCATGAGAATACTTCTGCTCGCAGCACTCCTGGGCGTGCTTGCTTCCGCGTGTTACGCAGGTTCGTCCGACCCGGCTGTCGTTGCCTTTGATCGCACGACGCCGGGGCCCACGATGCGCGCGGGCGACAACTGCCTTGCCTGTCACGGAGAGGGAAAAAATGGCTCCAGCGTCAAGTGGGGGCTTGGGGGAACCGTGTACCCTGCACGCATGTCCGACATTGACAGCGGCGTCGGCGGGGCCACGCTGGTGATCACGGACGCCACGGGAAAAGTCGTCCGCGCCACAGCTAACAGCGTGGGTAACTTTTGGTCCGCCGAGAAGGTGATGGCGCCGTTGCAGGTGCAAATCGAACAAGACGGTCGCGTGCGCAAGATGCCCATTCCGGCGCCCGCGGGTTCTTGCAATGCGTGCCACTCAAAGGAGCCCCTTGGCGGCGCGGAAGGAGCTATCGTTCCGCCATGACTTTGGCCGAGCTCCTGGACGCCAATGAGGCCATGCGACGTCACGCGGGTGGGGATGCATCGGCGTTCAACACGGTGTACCGCGTGCTCGCGGGGCCACTTCGGCGCTACGTCAACGCGCGGGTCCGCGGCGACAGCGCCCTTGTGGATGACATTGTGCAGAATACATTTGTTCGCATGCATCTTGCACGCTCCAGGTTTGACGATGGCGGCCAGGTGTTGCCCTGGGCACTTACTATAGCGCGCAACCTGGTGGTCGATGCCAAGCGCGCCGGCAAACGAGGAATCACGGAGGAGATCGACATGAACACACCCGATGTCCGCACCGGCGATCTTAGCCATGTCGCGGGAGCAAAAGAAGATGCACACAGTTTGATACAAGCGCTGGCCGAGCTGTCGGTAGAGCAGCGCGAGGCCGTGTGGCTGATGCGTGTAGAGGGGCTCACCGCTCCGGAGGCCGCTCTGGTGGTCGGTGTGGACGCCACGGCGCTGCGTGCACGCCTGCACCGTGCCACAACCAACCTGCGCTCGTGGGCGCAGAGTCGTGGAATCGAGCATGCCGATCAGCCCACCGGGGAGGCACCATGAGGGCGCACAACGAAAACATGCCGCAAGCACTGCGAGAGTTGATCGAGGCCACACCCGCCCAAACGCGTGGCAACTACACCCAAAGGCGGGCAGTCGGCGTCGCTGCGGTACTCGCATTTTGGGGCGGTGTTGCCGCACGCGGAGTGCTGCATGGAACAGCCAACGTAGCGCAAGTTTGCACATGGTTGTTGTTCGCGCTCTCGGGTGCGGTGTGCATGCAGTTTCTGAGCGCCCGCGCGGAGCTACGCTTGCGGCTGTTCGCCATGGCCTCTACCGCTGCGGCGCTTGCGCTGCTTATCGGCGAAACCAGCGAGGCCCACATGGCCAAATTGGGTGCAAGTTGCATTGGTATCTTCGGCTTGCTTGTGACGCCCGCCATTGCACTTTTGGTCTGGACCTGGAAGGGCTCGCCCTACGCGGTGCGCCCTGGGATGCGCATGGCTCAGGCGTTTGGCGTGTCGCTGCTAGCGGGCGCACCGCTCACGAGCTTCTGCCATATCCACGAGGCGCCCCACTTGTGGCTTACCCACCTCGCCCCCGCGGCTGTGGTCGCCGGGCTTGTTGCAATGCTCACGCCTCGTTCGAGCTGAGCGCGCACTAATCGCGTGCGCTATGCATGCGCTTGAGCGCCTCCGTCAAGTACGGCGCCGACACGCTGCCCTTGCTTGCCGCCACCTCGTCTGGTGTGCCGGCGGCCATGATCTTGCCGCCGTCGGGGCCGGCTCCGGGGCCCAAATCCACTACCCAATCGGCGCGCGCAGCCACGTCCATGTGATGCTCCACCAGCACCACGGTGTGCCCTGCGGCGCGCAAATCGTAGAGCGCAACCAGCAAGCGATCGATGTCGCTGTAGTGTAGGCCCGAGCAGGCTTCATCCAGCACGTAGAGCAGTCTTTCTCCAGACTTTCGGCCCAGTTCACGCGCGAGCCTCACGCGCTGCGCTTCGCCGCCGGAGAGCTCGGATGCGCGGTTGCCCAACTGTAAGTAGCCTAAGCCGAGCGCGCGCAGCGGCGCCAAGCGCTGGCGGATCTTGGGGTGCGCGGCGTAGACCTCGTAGGCCTCGTCCACGCTGAGCGCGAGCGTGTCGGCCATGGTGCGATCTCGGTACTTTACATCCAATGTCTCGGCGTTGAAGCGCGTGCCTTTGCACGTCTCGCAAGGCACGAACACATCGGCCAGCATGGCCATCTCCACCCGCATGGCGCCGTCGCCCTTGCAGACCTCGCAGCGGCCGCCCTTGACGTTAAACGAGAATCGACTCGCCTTATATCCGCGCACCCGCGACTCTGGCAGGCCCGCATAGGCCTCACGCAGGAGATCGAAAATGCCCGTCACGCTTGCAAGGTTGGAGCGCGGCGATCGGGCAAGCGGGCGTTGGTCGACATAGACCACGCCGGTGAGCGCGCCGCCCGATATTTGCAGTTTACACTTTTTGGCCTTCGCACGTCCGGAGCCTGAATCGGCATCCGAATCAGCCGCGGGCTTGCCCAGCACCAAGGTGCGCGCGGCAGGCACCAACGCACCCAGCACCAGCGAGGACTTGCCGCTGCCGGACACGCCGGTCACCACGCTGATTGCCCCCAAAGGCAGCGTGAGCGTGACGCTCTTGAGGTTGTGCTCCGACACGGGGCCCAGCGTGAGCCACCCCTTCGGATTTACCCGAGGGCTATGGCCGAGTCGCAGCTTGCCGTCGATCCAAGCGTAGGTGCCCATGGGGGCTTGGGCCCGAACCTCGTCGGGTGTCCCTGCAGCAAGCACCGTGCCGCCATTGGCGCCAGCGCCTGGCCCCATGTCGATGAGGTGGTCGGCTGACGCCATGCTGGTACGCTCGTGCTCTACAATGAGCACGGTATTCCCCTGGTCGCAGAGCGCGCGCTCGGCGTGCAGGAGTCGCTCCAAGTCGGCGGGGTGCAGGCCTGCCGAGGGCTCGTCGAGCACATACAAAACACCGGAGAGACCAATGCCCATCTGCGTGGCCAAACGCACGCGCTGCGCCTCACCGCGTGACAGGGTGGTGGTGCCGCGGCCCATGGCCAAATAGCCCACGCCCATACCGGCCAGCAGTCCGGCTTTGCGCTCCACCACTGCAAGCAGCGGCTCCGCAAGCGCCGCGCGCGAACCCAGCGCAGCCAAAGTGTTTGCAATCTGCACAGGGAGCGCGGTGAGCGGCAAGTCGTGCCAGGCCGCAATGTGCAAATCGTTGAGCGTAAACGCGAGCGCCTCCGGACGTAGCCGTGTGCCCTTGCATGCGCGGCATGTATTGCCGGCATGCACTTCGCTCAGATCGACTTCTTCGTCGATGTCTTCGGCTTTGGGGTCGCTTACGCCCAAGCCGCTGCACATCGGGCATGCGCCGTGTGGGTGGTTGAACGAGAATAAGCGCGGCTCGACCTCGGGCAGCGTGGTGCCGCAATCGGTGCAGGAGAACCGCTCGCTCAGCCAGCGCTCGTCCTGGCCCTCGGGCGCAAAGAGCACGCGGCCCTCGCCCATTTTGAGCGCAAGCGCGAGGCTGTCAGAGAGCCTCACCCGCGCCGTGCTCGCGACCGTGAGGCGGTCGATCAGCACGTCCAAGTCGTGGCTCTTTTTGGCGTCGGGTAGGATGTCGTCGGCGAGCTCTAAGAGCATGCCATCGAGGCGCACGCGTACGAAACCCTCTTTGCGAAGGCGTGCGAGTTCGATGCGCAGCTCGCCCCGGCGGCCGCGCGCGATGGGCGCAAACAGCGTGAAGCGCGTGCCCTCCGGCTCGTCCAGAATGGCGCTCATCATCTGCTCTTGGGTCTGCGCCAAGATGGGTTTGTCGCAGGTGGGACAGTGCGCGCTGCCGAGCCGCGCAAATGCAAGGCGGAGCACGTCGCTCATGCCGGTCACTGTGCCGACGGTTGAGCGCATCGAGCGCACGAGCGCACGCTGATCGATGGCAAGCGCCGGGATCACGCCCGTCATTGCGTCGATCTCGGGCTTCTCGAGCTTCTCCAAAAACTGCCGCGCGTAGCCGCTCAGGGCGTCAAAGTAACGGCGCTGGCTCTCGGCGTACACCGTGTCAAACGCCAAACTAGATTTTCCCGATCCGCTCGGACCCGTCACAACGGTGATCTTGCGATGCGGAATCGAAACACAAACAGATTTCAGGTTGTGGGTGCGCGCACCAACAACCTGAAGATCATCCATTGAAAAGCCCTAGAATCAGGCTTTTTTCGAGTCGGCGGCCGTCGTGCTGTAACCCTCGGGGTGCACAGCAAAAGCGGGCGTCCCCAAGGCACGACGCTCGCGCTTGTTACGCTTGCCATTGGTGGCGGACTTGGCACGGCGGATACGGGAAGATTGTTGTGTTGCGGAAACCATGGGACCTGCGCTTATGGGCGATCGCGCTGGGCTTGTCAAAGTTTAAAAATTGCGGTCGGCGCTTGGGATTCGCATTGGCTTGTGGTGTACATCGCGGCTTTGCGGGCCGTTGCGCGTGACTTGAGCGGCGAGGGCGCCTAGGCTTTGCTGCCATGTCTGGACTCCTCTCCGTGATCTCCTCCGACACCAAAGCACCCGCGCTTAAGCCCGCGGTAGATCCGGCCTCGCTCAACCACCAGCAGCTGCTGGGCGGCGAGTTCTGGCGCAAGATCCCGGCCTACGCCGAGGTCACCGAGGCGCAGTTTTTGGACCACAATTGGCAGGCCAAGAACTCCATCACTCGCGTAGACAAGTTGCTCGCGGCCGTGCAAACACTGGTGAGCGACGACTTTATCAAGGACGCCGAAGCCGGCTTTGCCAAAGCGCCGATGAGCGTGCGCGTGAGCCCGTACATGATGGCGCTTATCGACTGGGCCGACCCGTACAAAGACCCAATTCGCACGCAGTTTATTCCCGTGGGCTCGGGGCTCATTGCCAACCATCCGCGACTGCATTTGGACACCTTGCACGAGCAAGAAGACGCGCCCGTGCCCGGCCTTACGCATCGGTACCCTGACAAGGCTTTGTTTCTCCCGCTGGACACATGCCCGGTATACTGCCGCTTTTGCACGCGCAGTTACGCTGTGGGCGTCGATACCGAAGAGGTGGAGAAGGTGAGCTTGAAGGCCAACGACGAGCGCTGGAAACAAGCTTACGCTTATATCGCATCACGCCCCGAGCTCGAGGACATCGTCATTTCGGGTGGTGATGCGTACCAGCTCCGCGCGCAGCAGCTCGAGGACATCGGCAACACGTTGCTCGACATGCCCAACGTGCGACGCATGCGCTTCGCCACCAAAGGCCCGGCCGTGATGCCGCAAAAAATTCTGACGGACGAGGCCTGGTGCGACGCTCTCACGCGCGTGGTCGAGCGTGGCCGCAAACTGCACAAGGAGGTTGTACTCCACACGCACTTTAACCACGCCAATGAGATCACGGAAATCACGCAACGCGCGATGAACAAGCTTATGGAGCGCGGCATCTTTGTGCGCAACCAAACGGTGCTCCAGGCCGGGGTAAACGACAACATCGAGACCATGCGCTTGCTTGTAAAACGCCTCGCGCATGTCAACGTGCACCCGTATTACGTCTACGTGCACGACTTGGTGAGCGGCGTCGAAGACCTGCGCACGACGGTAGACACGGCGCTACACATCGAGAAGAACATGCGCGGCAGCACGGCCGGCTTTAACACGCCGATGTTTGTGGTGGACGCACCCGGCGGCGGCGGAAAGCGCGACGCCCACAGCTACGAGTACTACGATCGCCGCACGGGCGTGTCAGTGTATACTGCACCAAGCGTAAAGCCCGGTCAGTTCTTCTGCTACTTCGATCCGATGCGCGCGCTCAGCAGCGACGTACAAGCCGACTGGCACGACGCGACGAAGGCCCAAGCGATGATCGACGACGCGGTAGCCAAGGCGAAGAGCGGCGCGCGTTGAGCTCGAACGCGACGGCACCGCACCCACCCCGCCCGTCGTTCATTGAAAAATCTGCGGGCACGCTGGTCGCGCTTGCCATTGTGGCTGGGGGCCTTTGCGCCTGCGTCGTTGTCTTTCTCTATCTGTGGGTGATGCCCATGCGGCACTTTCGTGTGCTCGGATGGAAGGAGGCGGCGGCACGGGTCAACGTGCGCGCGCAGATGCCAGGAAAGGGATGCATCCCGTACGTTCAGGCGCAGGTGTTTCGCGCGTCTGATGGCCTTCCGCGTCGCTATGTTTCCACGATTTCGATTGGACAATGTCCGTCGCGTACACGGCCGGAGATGAGAATGTTCGACGAAGACGGCGTGCTGCTCGCCAACGTCGAGACCTTCCCGGCGCCACCGCACAAATGGCGGCCCGAGGACGACCTTTCCTTTTGGGTCCGTGGCCTCGAGCCGGGGGAGTTTTTTCCGGAGTGAGAGCGGCGCTCCGCTCAGCGGTGAAGTGAGTCGCTCGGCGTGTCCGAGACGCGCACCATGGGAAGGTAGCTACTCTCGAAGCCGCGCCCACGCGTGAATTTTCCGGTGGTCTGCCCTCGGCCGTTCGTGCCGTCGCAGAAGATTCGAAAGCCGCTGTCGGCCGACGTGCCGATCTCGCCCTCTGACGCGCCGCGAAAGACAATGGGCGAGTAGGAGTGAAGGCCGAACGGGCGCCTGCTCGGCCCCCAGATGGGATTAAAGGTGGTGTCGAACTCCACGCGCGCTCCTCGGTGCCATGCGCCGCGCATGACGTCGGGCTGGAACTCAGGGTGCGCAATGGCCGCCGCCTCCACCACCAGAAGCGCGTTGCAATCGTTGAGGGTGTTTCTCGCGGCATCGTGAGCGCAGCGTGCGTAGGTCAGCACAAAACTGCGATCGCGAAAGACGTGGACCTCGGGCACCACCAGGGTGCCGGCGACTCCATCGAAGAAGCCGCTGCGACCACTCCAAACCCCCACGGCTTCGCTCACACGTAGTGCGTCGTCTCCGGTCTCGAGTTGTGTGGGGTCATCCACGGTGTCGGTCGCACAGCCGCTGGCTGCGAGCGCTGCAAGGGACAATGAAACAACCAAGACCTGCGAGCGTAGGGTGAACATAAGAGCTCCTCGGAAAATAGGTGATGAGTGAAGCCGCTGAGCGACGATCGCCCAGCTTGTGACCTGCTTGACACGGATTTTCCCAAGAGCAACCTCGGGCCGTCGGATTCGCAGGGCCAGCGCATCTTAATTTGAGTGAATTTTCGCATTAACGATCTGGAGTAAGAATTCGTCGCTTCGATTTGCGCGTCTTCTCTTTGCGGCGACGCTTCTTCCCGGCATTGCGTCGACGCATTGGAGCAAGTTCAGGGCGGTGCGGCGTATCGTGCCGAGGTTCATCGCGGCAGCCTTGTGGTGCACACGCGCGGCGTCTTCTCCGAAGGTGACGTCGAGCACCCAGTGCAGGCGATTCTCTACGTGCCAGTGCGTACGTACGAGCGAGGCCATGCGCTCTGCGGGCGCG
>JAYWGI010000110.1:0-2954 GCA_043779025.1 Myxococcales bacterium | reverse complement strand
ATTCTGATTCCGCTTCTTGAGAATCACCAGAACTCCGACGGATCGGTGACCATTCCATTGGCGCTCCGGCCCTACATGTTCGGTCGCGAAAAACTGTTCCCGAGAAGCTGACCGCTCCCCATGTGTGCGGCCAGATCAGGTATGGCTAGAGCCATGTCTGAACTCAAAACTGCACGCGAAATCCTTGGGACACTGAACCCGGACGTCGTGGCCGTGACCTACAACGGCCGCGTCGTCGACCTGCACACGCCTATTGCGGCAACTGCACAGGAGCTCACTACGGTGACGGCGTCGTCGCCTGCGGGCTTGCGCGTGATTCGCCACTCGACGGCGCACATCATGGCCGATGCCGTGCAAAAACTCTATCCAGGCACCAAAGTCACCATCGGGCCCGCCATCGAGGACGGGTTCTACTACGACTTCGAAAAAGCCGGCGCGCCGTTCACCGACGAGGACTTAGGCGCCATCGAAAAAGTCATGCGCGAGATCTCCAAGTCTAACGCGTGGTTCAAGCGCAGCACCGTCACGCGCGCCGAGGCGCTCAAGACTTTTACCGACATGGGCGAGCACTTCAAGGTGGACATCATCAACTCCATCCCTGAGGGCGAGGAGATCTCTCTCTACACGCACGGCCGCCCGGGCTCGGAGTGGTTCGACGTGTGTGAGGGCCCGCACGTGCCTTCGACCGGCATGCTGAAGGCTGTAAAGCTCACGCATGTGGCGGGCGCTTATTGGCGCGGCGACGAGCGCAACCCGATGCTGCAGCGCGTGTATGGCACAGCGTTCGACACCAAGGAGGCTTTGGACGAGCACCTCAAGCAAATCGAAGAAGCCAAGGCGCGCGATCACCGGAAATTGGGCAAAGAGCTCGAACTCTTCATGTTCGACCAGGTGGCGCCGGCCATGCCGTTCTTCTTGCCGAAGGGGGCCTTCGTTTACAACCAGATGGTGAGCTACGTGCGCGAGATGTACGACCAGTCGGGCTACGACGAGGTGATTACCCCGCAAATCTTCAACCCGAATCTGTTTCGCACGAGCGGTCACCTCGGCAATTACAACGAGAACATGTACCGTTTGTGGACGGAGGATGAGCTGCATGAGGCGGCTGAAATCGACATCGCCATCGCACTGGGCGAGAAGAAGGAAGCCGACTTTCGCAAGAAGATGCAGGAGCAGTCCTTCGCCCTCAAGCCAATGAACTGCCCCAGTCACTGCGTGATCTTCGGATCCAAAAAACGCAGCTACCGCGACTTGCCATGGCGCCTTGCGGACTTTGGCCGGCTACACCGCTACGAGCGCGGCGGCGTGGTGCACGGCTTGTCGCGTGTGCGCACTTTCTGCCAAGACGACGCGCACATTTTTTGCGCGGAGGATTCGGTCTCCAAGGAGATCGAGGACTTTATTGCTTCGCTTTATAAGGTGTACAATACATTTAGGTTCGAGAACATCGACATCAAGTTGGCGACGCGCCCCGACAAGCGCATCGGCAGTGATGCTGAGTGGGATCTGGCCGAAGGCGCGCTGGAGAAGGGCCTCAAGGCTGCAGGGTTGCCGTACTCCATGCTGCCCGGCGAGGGCGCCTTCTACGGCCCCAAGCTAGAGTTCCACGTGCAAGATGCACTCAAGCGTAGCTGGCAACTCGGCACCATCCAGTACGACCCAAATCTGCCAGAGCGCTTCGAGCTTGCGTACACCGGCTCGGACGGCAAAGACCACCGGCCCGTGATGTTGCATCGCGCGATCCTTGGCTCGCTGGAGCGCTTCTTTAGCGTCTACCTCGAGCACTCGGGCGGCAACTTCCCCGTGTGGCTGGCGCCGAAGCAGGTCTCCGTAGTCACCGTGAGCGAGAAGGCCGACGACTACGCCTACCGTGTAGCAGCCACACTCAAAGCCCGCGGCGTCCGCGTGGACTTGGACGTAAGCGCCGACAAGCTAGGCGCCAAGATCCGAAACGCGCGCCTGAGCCGCGTGCCCTACATCGCGGTGATTGGCGCGCAAGAGGCCGAGACCGACACGCTAGGCGTACGTTCACGAGAGCGTGGCGAGTTGGGCTCCATGTCGCTCGCGAGCTTTGGCGACATGGTCACCGAAGAGGCTGCAAAACGCGGTTAGTAAGCATGCAAATAGCATCCACTATGGGTGCTATTTGCACGCGGATCGTTTTACCTTTTCTTGCGGCTTCGTACGCCCGCGTCTTTGAAGCCGGGGAGGGCACGCTCTGCCAAGCCAAAGTGGTGGGCGGCATCGTCCGACAAGCCGTACTCGTCGTAGATGCCGCCGACCTCGTATTGCACGTGTGCGGTCTCGGCCGGGGGTAGCTCTCCGGTGTCTAGCGCTGCAAGGAAGTCGCGCAGTGCGTCGTCCGCGTTGCCTTGCTCCCGCAACTGTTGGGCGCGCCGCAAGAAGCCCAAGGCATCGTTGGCTTCGTGCAGTGCGATGCTGGAGCGTTGGAACTGGTCGAACACATCGTCGGCATTGATCTCGGATGCTGGGGGCAGGGCGTCTCCGCCCAAGGAGTCTCGTACCGGGTCCGAACTGCGATCGGCGGGCACATCGGTGGCTACGCGTTTCGCGGACTCCAAGTCGTCGCGCTTCTCGGCAACCAACGCGTGGCCCGCGTATTTTTGCTCCAAGCTGTTGAGCAGAATCTCCGCGTCGTCGAACAAGCTGCTCGAGACGTAAAACTCCACCTCTTCGAGCGCTTCGCCAAGCTCCAGCTCGTCGCGAGATTTTGTGGTGATGCCATAGCCTCCTCCGGTCTCGGAGTCCTCGAGCAAGGTGGCAAGGGGGCCACGCGGCGATGGCACCGAGGGCCCACGCATGCTCACTTCACCTTCGGGCGGGCCTCCCAGATCGTCGAGCAGCGTGCGCGCCAGATCGTGGCCAGGGTGGTAGGCGAGCGCGTCCATAAGCGCGTTCTTGGCCATGCGCACATTGCCCTGATCCAAGTAGAG
>JAYWGI010000109.1:0-2981 GCA_043779025.1 Myxococcales bacterium | reverse complement strand
CTTCCACCTCATGGCCACGATCGCGCCCCAGGTAGCGCGAGAGCAATGCAAACACCGCGCGCTCATGCTGGCGCACCATCGCCTCAAAGGCGCGCCGGTCTTGGCGTTTCAGTGCGGCCAGGTCGTCGTGCACCCCATCAGCCATACGCGAGCAAATTCCCTGGCGTCAAATGCCTATGCATTTGCCTGACCAAGGCAAAGGTAGGACACGCTCTTACTTATTTGCGTGCTTATGCTGGCGCTTATTTGGCCCATGTTTGCGGCGCGTGAGACCCATCACGCCATGGCAACGATGACCGAGACATGTAGCATTTGTGCGCGCTCCTTTGACGTCCAGTTCCGATACCAGATGGAGGAACACAAGGGCGGGTACCTGTTCCTATGCAGCACCGCCTGCAAGCAGAAGCACATGTCGGGCGACGCCGAGGAGGGAGTGAACTGCGACGTGTGCGCCAAGCACTTCACCGTGGAGCTCGTAAACCAAGTGGTGCGCACCAAAGAGGGGCGTAAGCATGCCTGCTCCGAGCCCTGCCGCGCTGAGCTGCTTCGCAGCGACGGCAACGGGCGTAGCTGGACGGCCTTCGCGCCGGAGGCCAGCCCTGCGCTGGACGCGAGCACGGCGAGCGTCTCTGGTCCAAGCCATGCAAGCTACACGCAGGCGCCGGTGGCCACACCTGTCTTGCCCGTGCACAGCGCGCCGCTGTCTTCGGCTTTTTCCACGCCGAATCCACCCTCCGTTGCACCCTACATGCCCGCCGGCGCTTCCGTGCAATTTGCACCCTCCGTCGTTCCGCCCAGCGCGCCGCGCGCAGTGTCCAAGACCCACGCGCCCAAGCGTCTCGCCATCTTCAACCACAAGGGCGGCACCGGCAAGACCACCACCACGGTGAGCCTGGCCGCTGGCCTCGCAGCACGCGGGCTCAAGGTGTTGCTTGTAGACACCGACTCGCAGGGCAACTTGGCCGTGTCGTTCAATTCCAAGGTGGAGCGCTCGCTATACCACGTGCTGGTCATGGGGCTCAAACCCACCGACGCCACCACGCGCGTGCGCGAGAACCTGGATTTGCTCGCCTCCAATGAGACTTTGGCCGCCGCCGAGCTGTACCTCGCCGGGCGCCAAAACCGAGACCGCATCCTGCGCGATCGCTTGGCCATGGTGGAGAACGACTACGACGTGGTGCTCATCGACTGCTCGCCCTCGTTGTCCCTCATGAACCAAAACGCCCTCTGCTACGCCGACGGAATCTTGATCCCCGTGGCCTGCGACTACCTCTCGTTGGTTGGAGTCAAGCAGGTGCTCAAGACGGTCAAGAACGTCAATTCGCTCCTACACCATCCGGTGCAGATCTTCGGTGTGCTCCCCACCTTCTACGACGCCCGCGCGCGCATCTGTCGCGACGCGGTGGACACCATGAAGCAGCACTTCGGTGACAAGTGCCTGTCGCCCATCCGCGCTGCAACCAAGATCAAAGAAGCTCCGGCGCAAGGCCGCACCATCTTTGAGTACGCCCCCGACTCCAATGCCGCAGAGGACTACCAGCGCATCGTCGACTTCTTGGTCGATGGCCCTTCTGCCCTGCAAAAACCAACACAAAATCACGCCGACGAATTCACCTCGGATGTGGCTTGAGCCGCGGACTGAAAGGAAATACCCAATGAGCGAACGAACATCCGCAGCATCGAACCTGTTTGACACCGCCGAAGTGGAGGGCGTGCTTTCGGGCTCGTTCTATACCCAAGGCCCTGCCAGCGAAGTGCGCCAAGTGGCGGCGACGCCGGTGGAAAAACCTGCACACTACAAGGTGATCTGCATCAGCATGTACACCAAAGACTTGGAGCGTCTCGACCAGTTGGTCGGCGATCTCAAAGGCCGCGGCGTCACCAAAGCCAATCGCAGCGCACTCATCCGAGTGGCGCTAGACCAAGTGGACCTCGACAAAGTTCCGCGAGGTATGTGAGCCTAGGACGATGACGAGCACCCGGGTCTACGCAGCCGCGCTTTTGGCGTTGGCCCAAGTGTGCAGCTCTGCGTGCGCTGCGGCACCGGCGGCCGCCGCAAAACCCAAAAGGCCCAGCGCTGCGGCACCCAACATACAGCCCGGGCCGCCAGACACGCGTTCTAGGCGCGCGGCGGCTGCGGGCCTCACGTTGGATGATGCCCATTTGGGTGTAGAGTCCCCGGAGTTGTCCTTGTTGCGCGAGGCCGAGGCGCAGATGTTTCTGCCTACCCCAGACCCCAGCGACTTCAAAGAGCCGGCCAACGCGCCGCTGCAGTTGCCGCGCGAAGTCCCACTTGCGACCATGCCCATCGCGCTGTGGGGCGCAGCACTCAAGCCTACCGATCTGGGGGCCCGCGTCGATGCGCGCACGCTCAAATACCTAGAGTTTTTCAAGTCCGATCCACGCGGGCGTCAAGTGATGACCTATTGGTTGCGCCGCCGCGGCAAGTGGCAAACGCACGTGGAGCAAGTGCTCGCCAAGCGAAAGCTTCCCTTAGACTTGCAATGGGTTGCGCTCATTGAGAGCGGCTTGGACCCCGTGGTGCGTTCTCCCGCGGGAGCCGCCGGGATGTGGCAGTTTATGCCCGAGACATGCCGCGCCTACGGCCTTGGGTATACGCGTTGGCTCGATCAGCGCTTGGACCCTTTCGCGCAGACCGATGCCGCGGCCATGATGCTCGGTGATTTGTACACGCGCTTTGGCAGCTGGGAGCTGGCACTTGCAGGATACAACTATGGCTACGGGGGCGTGATGCAGTCCGTGCGTCACTTCAACACGACCGATTTCTCGGAGCTGGTGAAGTACGAATCCGCGCTCCCTTGGGAGACCACGCTGTACGTGCCCAAGATCATGGCGGCGGCCATCGTGGGGCGTAACCTTGATGTCTTCGGCTACACCAGCGTGGCGCCCGAGCCATCGATTGCAATCGAGCGCGTCACAGTGCCCTCGGGCGTGGCGCTGTCCTTGCTCGCGGCGCAGTC
>JAYWGI010000108.1:0-2983 GCA_043779025.1 Myxococcales bacterium | reverse complement strand
GCGCGCACGTGGCGGAGATCGGCGATCAGCCCGTGTACAATGTGTACGCGATGGACGACGAGGGGCGCCTCATCGGCTTCGCGCCGCTCAAGGACTTGATCGTGGCGCAGCCCGGCGATGCGTTTGACCAAGTGTACTCTACAAATATACTCGGCGTGCCGCCCGACATGGACCAGGAAGAGGTCGCGCGGCATATGGCCAAGTATGACCTCAACGTTGTCCCGGTCGTTGGGGACGACGGAGAAATGCTTGGGGTTATCACCATCGATGACATCATCGACGTGCTCACCCAAGAGCAGACGGAAGACGTGCAGCGTATCGGCGGCGTGGAGCCCCTGGACGTGCCGTATTTTCAGACCAGCTTCTGGTCGTTTATCAAGAAGCGCGGTGTATGGCTTGTGGTGCTTTTCGTGGAGGAATTCTTCACGCAGACGGCGCTCCGGCACTATGACCCCGTATTTGAGGCCATCCGAGGCGCGAGCTACTACGTGCCGCTGCTCATTTCCGCAGGTGGCAACTCAGGGTCTCAGTCGTCCACGCTGGTGATTCGTGGCCTTGCAATTGGCGAGGTTCGTGGGCGGGACTGGTGGCGTATCTTGGTGCGCGAAACGGGGATGGGCTTGGTACTTGGATTGGGCTTAGGTGCGCTTGGGTTTATGCGCGTGCTGTCTTACAAAGATCAAAGCTACGAGTTTGCTTTTACCATCGCGCTCACATTGGTGGGCATCGTGACCACGGGTTGCACGGTGGGGTCGATGTTGCCACTCATTCTGAAGAAAGCCGGGATCGACCCGGCCACGAGCTCAACGCCGTTTATCGCCAGCTTGGTCGATGTCCTGGGGATTATCATTTTCGTCTATTGCGCCAAGTTCTTGATGGCTGCCACCATCGCTCATGGCGCCATGCGCACGGCGGGAGTTTGTCAATGAAAAAAGCTGCATTATACATATTCTTAGCGTTGAGCGCGAGTGCGTGCCGCGCGCGCTATCCGGCCATCGCCGAGATGGCCCTTGCGAGCACCCACAGCTACGCGCGCATGGAGAATGGGACGGTGTATCGTCTCGAGGGCCAGGCGGGGGCGACGCAGGTCAAGCTGGAGTCTTTTCCCTCGGTGGCGCCGCCCGATGAGCAATGCAAGCGTTGGTTGCCCAGTGAGATTTCGGAGGTCGTCGAATTCCACTGCGGCAATGATTTCGGCTGCGCACGTCGCAAAAACGGAACGGTCGCGTGCTGGGGCGACAACACCCGCTACCAGCTGGCGCGGCCCGAGCGCAGCGTCAACCAGAATCCCGAACTTGTCTTCGGGATTCTCCAGGCCACGCATCTGTTTGTAGGCCCACAGTCCGCATGTGTGACCTTGCGCGAAGGGGGCGCTAAGTGCTGGGGCGCCAACGATCGCGGGCAACTGGGCGATGGCCGCACCGACGACCACAACGTTCCTGTCTACGTGCGCATTCTCAAGGCAAAGTAGGGGCAATGAAGCCGGGGCCGCAAAGGGGCGCTGCGCGGTACCACGTTGATGTGGCGGTGGCAGGCAGTGGAGCCGCAGCTGCGCTTGCGGCGGCACTCTTGCAGGCGCGTGGCGTGAGGGTCGCGCTGGTGGGGGACCCCGTGCGTGCCCTGAGCTACGAGCTCGCGGGCTTCGTGCTGCCCAAGCGACCGTGGTGGCGCGCGGCAGGTGCCGCGTCTCAACTCCATGACATTTACACGGAGTTGGGGCTCAGCCTTGCAGCGCACAGTTCCGCGGTATCCACGGCGGACTCCTTCGTGGCGCCACAGGGCGTATGGCCATGGGACCATGCAGAGTACATCAAAGTGGTGGAGCACGGGTGGGATGCGCATGAGGACGAGAGTCCCTACCGCGTGTTCTTTTCCAAGCTGGACAAGCACTTGTCTGCATCTGCGGACAGCGCGCATCGCAGTGCCCTCTTGCGCGATGCCGGACTCCGCGAACAAGGTAGCTCGGCTATCCATGTGGACACACGCTTAATGACGGCGGAGATGGTTCGCCGCGTCGCCAGCACTCCGGCCCATCATCTGGCCGCCCGAACATTGCCCATGGTGACCCGCGATCGAAAAGGCCCATTTTTGCTGAACGATGCCAGCACGGGAGCGGCTCTGTATGCAGAGACGATCGTCTGGGAGGGTGACGCCCGTGCATTTCACGCCCACTCCAAAGACGAGGCCACTGGCGCCATGGTGCGCGCGCCCTACCAACGATTTCGCGCTGCGGTCGTCTCACGTGGTGCCTCCCGCGCGGATGTACGCCATTCAACATACGCCCGGTTTTGGCTCGTGCTTCCGGACACCGGGCCCCTCGTTGAGGCGGTTGCGATGCCTGGCGCGGGCGATACGACGGTGTGGCTCTTGAGCACGGATGCGCGCGTGCAGGATGTAGCGCCGCGGCGGAGCGTGCTTCAAGGGTTCACGGATTACTTGCTGGCCGCAGGTGAGACGGTACTTCTCGCCGACAGCGTGTTCGATGGCGCGCCGGTACAGCTCTTGGATGGTGAGGCGCTGCGAAGCGTTCCGCGCGCCGAGCTGCGTGCGCGTGGCCTCAGCGTGGAGCCCGAAGCCGCAGACGTGAAGTACCTGATTGCCCCTTACGCCGCACCTCCGCATCAAGCGCATCCTTCGACGCTCAGGGACTTGCCCGTACATTTTGTAGGGCCGGCCCTGTACCCAGATTCGGGTTTTGAAGGTGAAATTTGCTCGGTGTTGGATGCTGTGAACACGTTGGCGCCGAAGAAGCGCAAAGGACTTCTACAATGACCCCTTCACGCGCAGGCGCACGATGCGTGCACCTCTACCTGCTTCTTGGAACGCTGCTGCTTGCGGCTGCATGCAAGAGGCCACGGCCGACTGATGAGGGCGCGCCACTACGCGGGCTGGTCGATCGCTACGCTGCGGCGAGCGACAGCGATCGCGCGCAGATCTTCGGTGAGCTCAGCGCGCTCCCATGCGTGAGCGATGCGCTCTGCAC
>JAYWGI010000107.1:0-8356 GCA_043779025.1 Myxococcales bacterium | reverse complement strand
CTTCGCCCCCGCATCCGAAAGCGTAGCCACCGCACTGCCGAGCCCGTTTGCCGAAGCCGGGGTGCTCACCGTGGGAGCCTTGGCGCTGCAGGCAGCCATCAGGAAGAGGGGAGCAATGGCACGAGTGGCCGTGATGCGCATGGTGAGGTGTGCCTTTCGAACTCTGGTCATATGCACAATGCACGCAAATCATGGATGCGCGCTGCGTAGTGCGCCGGGCCGCCTGTGAACACGGCGTTGCCGGACACGAACAAATCGGCGCCCGCATCCCACGCGTCGCGAATCGTCATCGGACCGATACCTCCGTCGATTTCCAAGTCTATCTCGCGGCCACTGGCGTCGATGAGCGTGCGTAGTGCACGCACTTTTGGCAGCACCTCGGGCATAAAGGACTGACCGCCAAACCCAGGGTTTACGCTCATCACCAGCACCAGGTCGGCATGGGGCAGGGCATAGCGAATCAGCTCCTCCGAGCTGCCGGGGTTAAGCGAAACGCCGGCGCGTTTGCCCAAGCTGCGGATCTCCGCGAGTGTGCGTGGCAAATGTCGGCATGCCTCCGCGTGCACCGTGATGGTGTCGGCGCCGGCCTCCGCAAACGCGCGCAGATGCTTTTCAGGCTCCAACATCATCAGATGCACGTCGAAGTGCAGCTTGCTGTGCGGCCGAAACGCTTTGATGAGCGGCGGCCCCAAGGTGAGGTTAGGCACGAAGCGACCGTCCATCACGTCCACGTGCACCATGTCTGCACCCGCGGCTTGGAGGGCCGCGAGCTCGTCTGCCATACGCGAAAAGTCCGCCGACAGAATGGAGGGAGCAATGCGCGCGCGCTGTTTGGCCATGACACGCAAAGCCTACACGCCAATCGCGCTGCGGGCCCGCCAAATTGCCCTTGGCGCCAAGGCCCATTGCCAGGCTACAATCCAGCCAACTCGTTTTTATTTTCTGTCTGTTTTCAAGGAGCACCCCACGTGAATCGTACCTTCTTCATCGGCATTGTTTCTGTTGCTACCCTATCGGCCTGCGCCAACAAAGAAGACGCCGCCGTGCCCGCACAGGCGCCCGTACAGCAGCAACAACAAGGTCAGTGGCAACAACAGCCGCAGCAGCAGCAGCAAGGTCAGTGGCAACAACAGCCGCAGCAACAACAGCCGCAAGGTCAGTGGCAGCAGTCACAGCAACAGCCGCAACAACAGCAGCAAGGGTGGCAGCAGCCTCAGCAGCAAGCGCCGGTGCAACAGGGCCAGCAGCAGCCGGCGCAGCAGCCCGCTGTAGCCATGCCGGCCACCACCAACGGTGCCACGGGCAGCGCTCAGTCCGTTGATTCGAACTTGGCAGGCGCCGCAACGCAAGTGCTCGCAACCTTGGCCAAAAAGAACGCGCCAAACTCCGTGGCCGAGGGGCAGCCATTGGCTGGGAATTTCCAGGCAGGACAGACCTTGGAGGGAAGCTTCAACCTGCAGCCCGGCAAATGCTACAGCGTGGTAGGCGCAAGCTTGGGCCCAGGCTCGCAGCTCGACGCACAGATAGTGATCACCACCTTGCTCCCTGGCCTGCAGTTTGGTGCGAACAGCGCCAAGGGCAAGGCCTCGCCCACCGGCTCTGAGGTGGTGCTTGGCGGAACCGCCGCTGGAAGCAAATGCGTGAGTACTGCAAGCTTGTTGCCCCTTACCGCGAAGTACGTTGTGACGATGGCCAAGGGCACGGGCATGGCCGCCGCGCAGCTCTTTGTCAAATGAGCTAGACGATCTCCTGCCCGCACTCAAAGCGGGTAGCGACCGGGCCTTCGCCGTGCTGGTACGCACGATGGAGGGCCCGGTTGTTCGTTTTGTTCTGCGCTTGGCGGGTAGTCGTGCTGTGGCCGAAGAGGTTGCACAAGAAACCTTTGTGCAAGTTTACAAGCGCGTTGGCGAGTTCCGTGAAGACTGCAAGCTTTCGAGCTGGGTGTACCGCATCGCGCTCAATCTCGCGAAGAACAGCCGACGCGCCCAAAAAGCACGGCCCGAGTTCGCCCAGCATGCACCTAGTGCCGAGCACGGAAGCGCGCCCCCGCCGGGCGCTGCAGTGGCCGGCACCGACGCAGAGCCGCACGCGCGCGCGGAGGGCCACGAGACAGAGCGCTTGGTACGTCAGGTGCTGGCGGAGATGCCCGACGAGTTTCGCGAGTCGCTGATCCTCTGCGATTTGGAAGATCTCGCCTACGATGAGATCAGTGAGATCGTGAACGCCCCTGTGGGCACCGTGAAGAGCCGCATTGCGCGCGGCCGCGCAATGCTCAAAGAACGGCTGGCCGCACATCTCGGAGAACGAGTTCCATGAGCGATATTCCAGAAGACGATGACATCAAGAGCTTGCTCAAAGCAGCTCTCCCCGATGAGCTAGCGCACCCTGCATTTGAGATCGATGCGCTTCGCAGGCGCGCCGTGAGTGCGGGTATGCGTATGCGTCCTCGTCGATTTGCTGCGCTCTACGCCGCGTACGGATTGTGTGTGCTATGCACGTTTATGCTGGGGCTAGGGCTACTGGCTGAGAGACACTACGCCCGTCTCTTGCATGAAGCGTTGCTCCAATTGCCCGCCGAATGAGGCGACCTCTCCCTCGAGCACCACGCGCCCCTGGTGCAATACACAAAGGCGGTCACACAGTGATTCGGCATCGGAAAGCACGTGGGTCGAGAAGAGCACCGCCTTGCCGCGTGCCTTCTCGGCCAAGATCAAATCGCGCACCTCACGGCGCCCTATAGGATCAAGTCCGCTCATGGGCTCGTCAAGGACGAGCAAGTCGGGGTCGTGTACCAGCGCCGCCGCGATGCCCGTGCGCTGCAGCATGCCTTTGGACAGCGTGCGCGCCGGGCGATCGATGGCCGCAGGACCAAGGCCCACACGAAGCAGTGCAGCCTCTACAGCGGCCTCCAAACCGCTCTTGGGCATACCGCTCAACGTGGCTGCAAAGCGCACGTATTCGCGCGCGGTGAGGTGGGCGTACACATAGGGCGACTCGGGCAGAAAACCCACGCGCACACGAGCCTTAGGATCTTCTGAGGGCATGCCAAAGAGCTGCACTTTGCCGCTGCTGGGGCGCATCAAGCCCATGAGGACTTTGAGCGTGGTGGTCTTGCCTGCGCCGTTTGGGCCCAAGAATCCAAACACTTCGCCGGCGCGCACGCTGAGGCTCACCTCGTGAACGGCCACTACACGCTTGCCGCCCAGTTGGGCCGGGTACTCCTTGTGGAGCTTGTGCACGCTCACGGCGGGCACGGCGGGCACGGCGGGTTCGGCAGGAACCTCAGCAGCGTGCATCATGGCTGGTGTGGCTCGCGGTTCCCATCGTGGTCGGTCGGCCCGTACTCGTGCAGCTTGTATTGAATCTTGCGGGTGGAGATGCCGAGCATGCTTGCCGCACGCGATGTAGAGCCGCCGCAAGCTTCGAGCGTCTTCAGAATGGCAAAGCGCTCCAAGGCTTCGATGGTGGCGCCGGGCACACGCGGCATGCCGCTCTCTTCACGCACGTTGCTCAAGCTCTCGGGCAGATGCCGCACGTCTACGTGCGTGCCATCGCAAAGCAAGGTGCCGTGCTCGATGCCGTTCTCGAGCTCGCGTACGTTGCCGGGCCACGCCGAGGCCATCAACAAGTCCATGGCCTCGGGTGTGATGCCCTCCACCGATTTGCCGTTTTCCTTTGAGAATCTAGCCAAAAATAGACTGGCGAGCGGAGCGATATCGGCGCGGCGTTCGCGTAGTGGCGGGATGTCCAAGGGCATCACGCTGAGCTTATAGAAGAGGTCTTCGCGGAAGCGTCCGGCCTCGACCTCGGCGCGTAAATCTTTGCGGGTAGATGCCAAGAGTCGCACGTCGCTGCGGCGTGTTTCCGTGCCGCCCACTTGCTCGTAGCTCTTATCGGAGAGTAGTCGGAGCAACTTGGTCTGCGCGGCAAGGCTCAGGCCATCGACGTCTTCGAGCAGCAGCGTGCCGCCATCGGCCTCACCCACTTTGCCAATGCGCGCGGCCACGGCGCCTGGGAAGGCGCCAGCGACGTGACCAAAGAGTTCGCTGTCGGCCATGGCCTCGTCGAGCACCGCGCATGAGATGCGCAGCAGGGGCTTGTCGGCGCGTTTGCTTGCCGCCCAGATGGCCTCGGCGAGCAGCTCTTTGCCGGTGCCACCCTCGCCGCGCAGCAGCACGTGCGCGCGTGTGGGGCCCACCTGCGAGATGAGCTCCATGAGGGCCGCCATGCGCCCATCCGCGCACACAATGTGCCGGGTAGCGTTGCGGTCGCGCAGTTTGTCCCGCAGTTGCCGCGTCTCTTGCACAAGCTTGGCCTTCTCCATGGCGCGCTCGATCACGGCGGAGAGTGCTTCGAAGTCCAGAGGTTTGGTGAGGTAATTCTCAGCGCCCTTCTTCACGGCCTCAACGGCGCTCGAGATGGTGCCAAAGGCCGTCATCACCACGAACACGGCGCCCGGTGCAAGCACGCGTGCCTTCTCCATAAACGCGATGCCGTCCAGGCCCGGCATCTTGAGGTCGGTCAAGATCACGTCGGCGTGAAAGTCCTCGAGCTTGCCCAGCGCTTTGAACCCATCGGCCGCCATGTCGGTGGTAAAGCCTTCGTCGTGCAGGATCTCGCTAAGGGCCGCGCGCGCGTTGGACTCGTCGTCCACGATGAGAATTTTGCCTCGTGATGCCATAAAGATGAGGTTACCCGAAATGACGCGAGAAGGGGAGACCGGGGCCATATGCGCCGCTGACTACGACTTCACACCGTGAGCAGCACCTTACCAAACACCTCGCCCGACGCCAGCCGCGCATGCGCCTCGCGCGCTTCGCTAAGCTTGTATCGTGCGCCGATCACGGGCCGGAGTGCGCCGGACTCGATGTGCGGAAGCATGCGATGCAAAAGCGACTTGCTGCCCATGGTGGAGCCCAAGATCTCAATCTGCCTGAAGAACACATGGCGCATGTCGATGCTTGCCGTTGGGGCTGCTGTGGCGCCGCAGCTGACAATCTTCCCGCCCCATGCAACCGCGCGCAAGCTGAGCGCCAGCATGTCGCCGCCCACATGATCGATGACCACATCTGCGCCGCGCTTTTCGGTGAGGTCCTTGACCCGAGCGACCACATCCTCGTCGTTGCTGCAGAGTGCGTGGTCGGCGCCAAGGGCTACGGCGTATTGTAATTTGTCTCTCCGCGTGCTCGTGGCGATGACGCGTGCACCATGCAACTTGGCAATCTGGATGGCCGCGGTGGACACACCGCTGCCGGCTGCGTGAATAAGCACCCATTGCCCAGGAGCCACACGGCCTTTGTCCACAATCATCTGCCACGCCGTGATGAAACACAGCGGGATGGCGGCTGCATCTTCGAGCGTCAAATTGATCGGTGCGCGGACCAAATTTGACGCCGGCACGTCGACGTATTCCGCGTAGCCGCCTTGGGCGTTCTCACCGAGGATGCGGTAGCTCTTGCAAAGGTTGTCGCGCCCGGACAAGCAGGCGATGCAGGTGCCGCAAGAGAGCCCCGGGTTGACCATCACGGCTTTGCCTCCCCATGTCGCGTCTACGCCAGGGCCGCATGCCAACACGGTGCCGCTGATGTCGCAGCCCAAGCGGTGGGGGAACTGGTAGCGCAAGCTTGGAAGGCCGCCCCGCACCCACAAGTCCATATGGTTCATGGCCACCGCTGCAACCTTGAGCCGCACGTGTCCGGGCTGCAGCTCCCCCAAATCGAGTTCGGCGGGCTCTAGAACGTCGAACCCGCCGGTCTTGTGCATCACCATCGCTCGCGTCTTCATGAGTGCACTGTACACCCAAAAGCGCGCGAGCGGTGTGTCAGATTTCGCCGTACGCGCGTCGCACCGCGCGTCGGGCCACGGTCTGAATGCCCGTGTGTTCGAATACGTTGGTGGACATATCCAAAATGGCCGCCGCGTAATCCATCTTACCCTCGGCCCCGTCGATGAAGCCGCCAATGCGGCTCAAGATGCCGCCTTGCGAGACGTCGCTTTGCGAGGTCAGGCTTTGCATCCAGCCGCTGGCCCCGTCGAGCGCGGAGACGATGAAGTCGCGCTTCTCCCCCGTGCTTCCGCCGTGCAGGTGCTCGCCCACGCGCTTGAAGAGGGCGCTCTCTTCCACGGTCTCGATGGCGCCTGTGATGGCGCTGCGCACGGTGCCGAAAAACTCAGGGCCCAAGGGGAGCACGCAGTCGAGCGCGAGCCACGAGGCCATGCGCATGCGGTCCTCTTTGGCGGCCGAGGTGAGCGCGCTTACAAAGTCACCGATGCTGTCGCCGGGAAGGCCGTTTGTGCTGCAGAAAGCGGCTATCTCCGCGGCGAACTTGAGCGCTGCGTCGATGCCTTGCGAGGTCTCGGGCTTGGGATTGATGGACCCCAAAAAGCTGAGCCAGCCCACATCCTCGCTGAGCTTGGCGGCCATGCTGGTCATGCCGGCCATGGTGGCGCCGCTGTCGACCAATTTATAGATGCGTACTGCACGCTTGTAGCCGGTGCTGTCGTCCTCATAGAGGGCGATGGCTTTGGCGCCCACGGCTTGGAGCAGCTCCTGGTCGCTCTCGCCTGTCTCGTTCTTGATGAGCTCTTCGAAGTTGGTGATGTTTTGCCACGAGCCGGGCACCAGGTAGTCGAGGCCGCCAAGCACGCGCGTGGTGAGGCTAGAGGGAGGGAGCTCTTGCAGAAGTTCGTAGATGTTGTCGCTCATGGGGGTGCTTGCTTTCGTGTCAAAGATCAGTTGGCGGGGATGGCGGAGATGTCCACTTTGGACAGCCACGTCTGGCGCTCCGCCGGCGAGAGCGAGGTGCTCGAGACTTTGACTTGGAAGCGATCGCGCACGAGCATGGCCGTGGAGTTGCCCAAGGCCTTGACGGGGAAGCCGCCCACTTTGTCGGTGGCGGATGCAAACTTGGTTTTCACCGCAGGGTCACTGTTGGTGTCAGAGATGGTGAGCACGCAGATCTCCTTGCCGTCGGCATTGTTGTAGACTGCATCCGCAAAGCCTGGCTTGTCGGTGCGGAATACACGCTTGGCGCCGCTGGCAGCATCCGTGGGGAAGGCCTTGTTGAGCGCGTTCGTTTCCGTCACGATCACCGGCGGGGCGTCTTCCTTGGCCGCCTGAACAACTTTCGCCTGTTCTTTCGCTGCCTCCCAGCGATCAGGCTCGCGTTTGCAGGCGGCAGTCGTCAGGGCAAAAAGCGAAGCGAGCGCAAGAGCGCGTAGGGAGTGGTCCATGGTCATGGCGCAGGAAGGTAAGCGAGTGCGTATGCGCCCGCAACTGCCTACACACGCAACGGCACTGAGGTCAGCGCCCGACACCGCTTCGTGCGCAGTGCCCGCCCGCTCAGAGATCGGCGCCGGTACGCAGCCAGGTCAGCAGCTTCTGACCGTCGGCACTCGCGCCCCACGTGGGGCGACCGGCGGGCATGCGCCCTGAGCTCACCAAGGATTCCATCGCGACCTTTTTGGTCTTCACCTGCGCGAGTGTCGCAAGCGGCGTGCGTGCAGCTGCGCCGTGGCAGCCGCTGCAGTTGGCGCTGATCACGGGCGCTAAGTCGCGATAGAGAAGGCCCGCGGCGGCGACCGGCGCAGGTGCCGTGCAAGCGAGCGTGTCGGCAGCAAAGCGCGCAGAGGTTGCGATGCTGGCCTGAATCGCGCCGCCGGCCGCCACGGTGATGGCGATGCTGCCACGCACTCCGGCGCCACTGGACTCAGCGCACGAAAAGCTATTGGGTGTTGCCCCTGGGGTGCATGCGAACGTGCCGCGTGCGCGCACCTGCTTGAGCGCTCCCTTGGCGATGCCTCGCGCTCCGGCTGTGAGCGCGAGCGTTGTCGTACCCGCAGTGTTCTTGCAGTCCAAAAGCTTGGCGGCCGCCAGCGGGTCGTCGCTTGTTGCAACGTCCTGCAGGTCTTGGGATTCGTCCTCCGTGCCCTCCACCGCGCAGCCCACCGACGCCGCAACGGACACCGATACAATGGCGAAAACTGGCAGAATACGAAGGAGGTTTGAGTTGCTCATGAGGTGCCACTTAGCGTGGTTTGGCGCCCCCGCAAGGCGAGGGGTACAGATCATGGGGGCAACACGCGTTTCCTGGATGGCAACACCCCGTACATCCGCTGCGTCTCGTGCTATTTATTGGCCGGTGAAGCTCACGTCCGACACCACCGACTTGCCCTATGCCACTGTTGACCACGAGCGACCGGAGCGTCAGGGAGCGGCCGAGGTGATCTACGGCGAGGGCAAAAGTGCGGCTCAAATTGTAGGCATTGCGCGCGCCCTTTTGCGCCGCGGTCAGACCTTGCTCGTGACGCGCGTGGACGATGCGAAGGCTGAAGCTGTACGTACCGAGATCGCCAA
>JAYWGI010000106.1:0-2999 GCA_043779025.1 Myxococcales bacterium | reverse complement strand
TTCGCAACCGATCACTGGGCGGACTTGGGCAACTCAAGTGTGTACCGCCACGACAACGGCGCCGATCAGTACGAGTTGTTCTCGTTCTTTATCGGAGCACAGGAGACGGGCCACATCTTCGGAGACTACCGCCGAGGTCGCCAGACCTTCGACGTGAGCTCCTCGCCCAAGCGCAACCTCAAGCGTTACAACGAGAAGATGCGTGACGCGGCCAAGGGCCTGGCGCTGTTCTTGGTAGGCGATCGCACAACCTCTCGCGACCAGATGTTTGCCTATGCCAATACCCGAGACGCGGCCTTGGCTTCGGGCATGGCCTTCGACTACTTCACATCGCAAATGGCACGCCCGCAATCCGGCCCGCACAAAAAGCAGGGCGGCATCTACCGCGCGGACAGCACAGGCCGCAGCCTCTTGGTCCCAGACGGCAGCTATGGCGCCTTCGGCTCACTCGCGGTGGGCGGGCGCTTGCTGGAAAATCAATTGCTCGACAAGGGCGACTACTCGACGCAGTACCGCGCCAACTCCGGCTCGTACTACGACAAGGTCAACGTCGCGATGTTGATGAGCGAGTCCGAAGATCACTTCGTTCTTCAGAACCGCGACGACTACTTCGACCGCCGTACCGCAAACGTGTCGTTGGTCGATGTGTTCCCGGAAGGCTTCCGCCGCTTCTTGGGCAACGCGATGACCGGTGACGACTTTATCAAGGGCGTGCGCGTTGCAAGCGACGTCACGGGCGTAGCTACCGTCGATGGCACGACCAAGTTCCCGGCCAAGGGCCTAGGGTTCACCAGCTGGTGGCGCAACCAGCCTACGCCCTGCTTCCCGGGCGAAGGCAGTTTGATCTGCGCCTCACCAGGCGCGCAGGAGAGACTGAATCCCCAAGCTCCAGCCAACATGGCCGTCATCGACCCTCAGATTGGCTACGAGCAGCAGAAGTTCCTCTGGGCGCACACCTTGGTGTACCTCCTTGAGAACGAGCAACGGAACTGGTTCAACCAGATGGCGCTCTACTCCGTGGGGCACGACTCTGACCCTAACTTCGCCAGCCGCATCGAACTGCATGACCCTACGGGCGTCACCTATGTCGCGCAGTCCTTCGGCACCGAGAGCATCTACGGCAAAACGGTACAGTCAGGCATCGCCGCACGCATGTTGCAATACGCCAACGAGCTTTTGCTCACGGCCTGCGGCACCGCCAACCTGAACACCGTAACCGGTCAAAGTGCCGCGACCTGGTACACCGCCAAGCTATCTGCAAGTGGCGCCCCCACCTGCAACACGACGAGCGCCGCCTACTACACATTCAACGACTACGTGGGCTTGCTCAACTTCGCCAACGATGCTCTTGCCAAAGTCGAACCGCGCAAGCTCGAGAAAAAGGACTGAGCTACCAAGGCCGTTCTGGCAACCGAGGCCCCCCGAAGCGCTCATCAGGCGCGGCGGGGGGCCTCGCCGGTTTGTAGGCTCCGCGCGTTGCTTGCCCCGATACACGAAGAGCGGAGTGTGTCAATGCACATGAGACAGTGTGACTCCGAATTCTATCTCGCGAGCACCTCGCCTGTTGGGCTTTGCGGGAAGTGCTTTGGGGTGGCGGCGTACGCGGCATCGAGTGCGGCTTGTCGCATTCCGTGCACGTCCTCTGCGCGACCGACGAGGACGTCTTCGGGCGTGTAGAGCGCAAGTCCGGTGTGCCAATGCGCTTCGTGATACCAGGTGAAGAATCCCTAGAAGTAGCCGCGCTCGAGCAGGGCCTCGTAGGCCTGGTGGAATTCGAGCTTGGATGGAAATATGTGTTCTGTAGGCATCGGTATCGCTCGCATTTCTTGGGCTGCGAGTGACGATGGCCAGCTTTTTATCAAGCAGGCCCGAGTTTACAGAAAGGATGATGCACTAACGGGCAGCTCTTGCGGTGTCCCCGTGACTGATCTCTCAGCCAAATGACTCCCATAGCTCGATGTTCATGCTTCTTCGTCGTGGGTGTAGTCCAAATTCCGTTACGTCGTGCGTCGGTGCAGATGCATTCGCGCGAACCCCACAAAAGCATCTCGCCCCGGGACCTCCTAGAGGCCCCGGGGCGAGATGCTCGTTTCAGACTCTAGGAAGTCTTACTCGCCGCCGCCGTTGCCGAGCGGGCCGCCACCAAGCAGGTTGCCGATCTGGCGCATCACATCCAGCATTCCGATGTAACGACGGAGCTGCTTTTCTGTAATTGCGGCCTCACCTGCAGCGGCAACACGAAGCTGTGGGGCTCCATTGGGGCTTCTCGCGTAGGTTACTTCGCCCGTCACGGGGTCGGTGGCCGTTGTCACGTAGGCCTCGGATGCCAATTCATTGGCACGAAGAAGCATGCGTGATGCGATACCCTTGTCGATTTGGCGACCACGAATGGTCTCCATTCCGAATCGTGCTGCCAGGTAGCGCACGCCGCTGATTGGGTCAGAGAATGCGACGCGCTGAGCACCCTGCGGCGCTGCACCGGAGTCGCCTTCAAAGCGAACACGCAGCTTGTTGGCAAGCGTCAAGTCCGTACCCGACCTAGAGTACAACAAGGCGTAGATAGCCATGCCCGACTGCTGCGCGTAACCCAGGTTGGGGAACAACGCCATGCTGCCGTTGGGGCGAACAAGCTGCGCTGCATCTTGCTGGTAGATCGGGAAGTTCTGCACCGTCTTCTTGTCCGAGAGCATCATCGGCGCAATGGTTTCCCAGTCCTCCGAAAGGATTCCGCCGATCAGGCGGTCGACTGCGTGGGGCGCATCCGAACGGAAGCTGACGTAAACATCGCGATCGTCGAGCGCGTTGTCACGAGATACGCTGGACAGCGTAGGACGTGAGTCGACGAGCTCGCGCAGTGCCATGACCTTCTCCTCGTCAAAACCGACGTGGTTGAAGAACTGGTTGTAGTCCCAGCTTCCGCCGCGGTTGCTGTCGAAGTCGCTTTGGATGTAACGACCATCGATGAGTGCAACGGGGACCGAATCCTTCGTGCACCGAGT
>JAYWGI010000105.1:0-8390 GCA_043779025.1 Myxococcales bacterium | reverse complement strand
TGCGCGCCATCTCTACCGAGGTGGGCCTGCTGCCGCGCGTTCACGGCTCGGCCTTGTTTCAACGCGGCGAGACCCAAGCGCTTGTCACTGCTACCTTGGGCACCAGCGCCGACGAGCAAAAGATCGACGCGCTCACCGGCGAGCGTTGGAAGCGCTTCTTGCTGCACTACAACTTCCCTCCCTTCTCTACCGGCGAGACCAAGCCCATGCGTGGCCCTGGCCGCCGGGAGATTGGACACGGCGCCCTGGCGGAGCGCGCCTTGCTCCGCATGATGCCCGAGCAGCAGGACTTCCCATACACCGTGCGTATTGTGTCCGAGACCTTGGAGTCCAACGGCTCGTCGTCGATGGCTGCCGTATGCGGCGGCACAATGTCCATGATGGACGCAGGTGTGCCTCTCAAGGCGCCGGTTGCCGGCATCGCAATGGGCATGATCAGCGACGGCAAGCGCCACGCCATCTTGTCCGACATCTTGGGCGACGAGGACCACCTTGGCGACATGGACTTTAAGGTCTGCGGCACGGCCAAGGGCATCACGGCCATTCAAATGGACATGAAGGTCGAGGGACTTTCGCGCGACATTCTGGCACGCGCATTGGACCAGGCCAAAGAGGGCCGCTTGCACATTCTCAGCAAGATGGCCGAGACCTTGGCGACCCACCGCGACGACTTGTCGCAGCACGCGCCGCGCATCACCACGATCAAAGTCAAGCCCGACCAAATCCGATTGATCATCGGTTCGGGCGGCAAGACCATCAAGGGCATCGTCGACCAAACGGGCGTGCAGATTGACGTGGAGGACGACGGCACCGTGAACATCGCGTCGTCGGACCCGGTGGCCGTGCAGAAGGCACTGGCCATCATCAAGGGCCTCACCACCGAGCCGGAAGTGGGTGCAATCTACAAGGGTACGGTCACGCGCGTCATGGACTTCGGCGCTTTCATCGAGATCCTTCCCGGCACCGAAGGCCTCTGCCACGTGTCGGAAATGGCGCACTACCGCGTCGAAGATGCGTTCGCCGAAGCCCAGATCGGCGACGAGGTCGAAGTCAAAGTCCTCGACGTCGGCCGAGACGGCAAGATCCGTCTCTCACGCCGCGAGCTCTTGCCGCTGCCCGAAGGCGAAGAAGGCCAAGCGGCCGCAGCACGCATGCAAGCGTCACGCGACGGCGGCGGCGGCCCTCCAGGTGGCGGCGATCGCGGTCCACGTCGTGATGGTCCACCACGCGGCGGCCCACGCGGCCCACGCCGCTAGCTCTGAGTGTAGAGAAAGGCCCTTCCGTGCAGAGCGCACGGAAGGGCCTTTCTCTATTTATTTAAGTGCGGAATGCACTTATCGCATCAATTACACGCTCCTCCGAGGAACGACGCAATGGTCGTGTCGGTGCAAAGGCGGCTGTCGATCCCGAGTGCTCCGAGGTCGCAACATTTTGGTGCAGCGCCCGTGCAGTCGCTCGAAGTCGTGCATGCTTGCGAGCTCACCGAGGCGTTGCACGAGAACGGGATCGCGTACGGGCACGTAGCCTGTGCTTTGCAGGCAGAGCTCGCGCTGCCCACCGAGCACGCGGGGAAGCGACCCGCTCCAAGTGCTACATTGACGCAGCACACGTTGCCGGAGCTCGCGCAGTCTTCGGGGCCATCGCAGCCTATAGAGACGACCGGCCCGGCATCGGAGCTTGTAGGGCACGATGTGGCGGAGCAAACTCCCGTCGCCCCACCCATGGAGTCTGCGCTCACACAGCACAGCTCGCCCACGGCACATCGAACCGCATCACACTGAACGCCGTTGGGCATGGGGCCATCAAAGGGGACTGAAGCATCGCCTGGCACGTCGGAGTCGGGAGCTGCAAATGCGTCCGGCACCACCACGGTGGTGGAATCTGGCAGCGTCACGGTAGAATCACTCGGGCCTACCGTGGAATCTGGAGCCACGACCGTTCCATCAGGCTGCAGCGGCGTGGTTGTGCGGTCTTGCGGCAATGAGCCATCTTGTGTCGATGGCGTGCCGCCAAGCGCGCTGGGATCTAGGTCGGAACGGAAGCCGCAGGCGCTCACCAAGAGCGGGGCCGCGAGCACAGAAACCAAAGCGAGATGGATGCGGGACATGATGCAATTCATGCACCCTGCACCCAGCCGAGGTAAAGAATAAACGGCTCGTGGCATCGCGTCTTGCAGCGGCCTATTGATGTGTGGTGAATAGGCGGCAATGCTCACCACCGGCGACGCCATTCCGACTTTCGCACTCCCTTGCTCTGATGGCACGGAGGTCTCGAACAACAGCATCTTGGGTCATTGGACAGTGCTTTTTTTCTATCCAAAGGACATGACGCCAGGCTGCACCACCGAGTGCAAAGACTACTCCTCGCTGATGAGCGCTGCAAAAAAGCAAGGCGCGCGCGTGTACGGTATCTCAAAAGACACGCTCGCAAGCCACACCAAGTTCATGGCAAAAGAATCGCTGACGGTGCCACTTTTGGCCGACCCCGAGAAGACAATGCATCAAGCTTTTGGGGCGTGGGGCGAGAAGATGATGTACGGAAAGCCCGTCACCGGAACCATCCGCAGCACGTTCCTGGTGGACCCAAAAGGCAAGGTCGCGCATGTGTGGCCCAAGGTCACAGTGGCCGGCCACGCGGCGGCTGTGATGAACAAACTGGCTGAGTTTCTGACTCGGTAGGGCAGCAGTTTGTCAGCATGTCGCATGATGTGCGATAAAGGTACAGTTGGGGCTTGTCCGTGCGTGCATACCTCTGTTAGCCGTGATGCCTGTGTGCACGTGAGGAGGCGACAAATTGCCTTCAACGCATGGGGCGCGCAAAGGATTGTCATGGCCACCAAGAAGACTGCTGCACCGAAAACCAAGCCTGCTGCCAAAGCGCCCGCCAAAGCAGCGCCTAAGGTCGCGGCAAAGGCTGCCACCAAAGCGCCTACAAAAGCCAACGCGAAGCCGGTTGCAAAGGCCGAAAAATCGGAGGCTGCAGCGAAGGGAGGCAAGCCCGCCGCGGTCGCAGAGGCGCCTGCCTCGGCCGGCGATGAGAACAAGCCCGCTGGGGTTCGCGGTGCCGCGCCATGGGCCGCACGTCACGCCGCAAAACACGCCGCCGAGGCACGCGCTCGCGCTGCCCTGCCCGCGCTCCCCGGCAGCGCCCGCGCCACCATCCGCACGCCCGATGGCGCTGAGGACATCAAGAAGAAGATCTCGGAGTTGCACAACGCAGCAACGCAAATTAAGGCGCTCCGCAAGACCTTGCAGAAGAGCTTCTTTGACATCGGCGTGGTGCTCAAAGACATCCGAGATCGCAAACTCTATGTGGCCAAAGGCTTTGGCACCTTTGAGGCGTACCTCGAGCGCGAGACCGACCTAGGCCGCGTGACGTGCTTGCGTCTCGTCAAGCTTGTCACCACCTTCCAGCGCGAAGCTGCGATGGAACTGGGCATGGACAAAGTATTCGCAGCACTGAGCACCATCGAGATGGACGCGATGCCCGAATCGCGCGGCAGCTCGCGCATGTTGCCGCCTCCAGTTTCAACTTCGGTGTTGCCGCTTAAGCCACCAGGCCGCTGAAGACTCAACGTGTAGAATGCAAAGGCCTTGGCTCTCCGTGAGCAAAGGCCTTTCTCTTTTCTCACGCCTTAGCTCAGGAGACGGCGTCCCATATCTCGTGAATGTCGGTATGGTCGCTATTGTGGTTCTTGACGATCACCCGGGATGGCCTGTCGCTCTGAACAGCCTCGCCGCGCTCGTGGACAAGTAGCTCGGTGAGCGTGTCGATGCACAAATCCAAGCTGCGCGCGGTGGCGCCGCGCTCGGAGACGAATAGGACGCGGCCGTTGTGCAAGGTGGCCACCAGCCAGGTGCGGTTGGCGTCGTACTCGACGCGTACATCGATGCTTCGCGCAAGATCCGCATAGGGCGTGAGAGCGGCGGCCACCACCTCGCGTGCGGTGTCTGCGTTTAGTGACTTTGCGTGTGGGATGCTGTGTTTCATCTAGCGCTCCTTGGATTGAGCGTACGGGTTGCTCACGTGAGTAACCGGCTGAGCGAGGATTTCATTCCCACAAACATTCAAAAATCGACTTGGTGGACCTCACCCAGGTCGGACCCCAAAAAACGGCCTGCGACCCGTGCGAAGCTGGCGGGCATGTCGGTGACATTGAGCTCTGTGCTTCCGACGCGTGGCGCCAGTGGGCCTGCGTCGTGCAACAAGCCCTGTGCCCTCAACCGCTTTGCCACATCGAGCGTGACGGTTTCGGCACTGTCGATCACGCGTACGTGCATGCCAAGCAAGTCTTGCGCGACCGAATCGATCACACGGCGCAGAAGTGGATAGTGGGTGCAGCCCAAGATGAGCGTGTCCACCTCGGTGTCTCGCAAATCGCTCAGATAGCTGCGGAGTACAAGTTCCGGCACTTGGCCGTCGACCCAGCCCTCCTCGGCCAAAGGGACCAGCAAGGGCGCGCTTCGTGCATAGACCTCGGCGCTTGGGAGCAACGCTTTGATGGCGCGTGGATAAGCGCCCGAAGCCACAGTGCCCGCCGTGGCAAGCACCGCGATGCGGCCGGTGCGTGTGGCCGCCACGGCTGCGGCCGCGCCGGGCTCAATCACCGAGAGCACCGGGAGCGTGTACTTTGCACGCAGCGTGTCGGGCGCAACTGCGCTCACAGTATTACACGCAATGACCACGGCCTTCACGTTGCGTGCGACCAAGAAGGCCGTGCAGGCCTCTGCGTAGCGAATGACCGTGTCGGCCCCCTTAGTGCCGTAAGGCACGCGCGCCGTGTCGCCGAGGTACACGATATCTTCAAACGGCAAATGCTTGCGCAGTGCACGCACAACGGTGAGGCCACCAAGGCCCGAATCGAAGACGCCAAGAGGGCGCCGGGCGAGCTCTGCGGGCGTGCTCACGGTGCGCTCAATGCAGATCTTTGTTCGTGCCCGCAAACGGCCCGCGCGGTACTGCGCGCAAGTGCGAATTGGGTGCTTTGCGTGGCGGCTCGCCCCCGCGGCCGCGCCGGCCCCGCATGCTCCGTGTGTAGAGCCAGAGCCACCCATAGGCGAACACCCACGCGCCGAGCGAAGCTGTAGGGATGTGGCCACGAAACACCATCTCAAGCGCCATGAAACCCAGGCCTACCCATCGGAACACGTAACCGCGAACGGGGACGACGAAGGCCAAAAGTAGCGTGGCCTCGGGCTCCAAAAACGAGAACCCAACGCCCAATGCTTCCATCACGGGCATCAGACCCAAAAACGCGCCAGGGTCCACGAAAGGCAGCGCGAGCGCGTTGCAGGCTACCGCCAGCGACACACCGACGGCGCCTGACAAAACTATAAAAGTCACCACTCGCGATGTGGGCCAATAACGGGTCATGGTGCGCACCAGCCACCACATCACATAGCCCGTGAACGCAAGCGACAGAGGGTCAGAGGCCGGCTGCAACAGCGACGCCGTGAACACACGCCAGACCTGCCCGGACTCAACCAGTGGCCATGTGGCCAACGCCAGCATGCGCAGCGACACAGGTGCTCCGAAGGAGTTCAAGCCCGCATCCACCAGCGCCACAAGTACGACGCACGCAACGATCGCCCCGTGCGCTCCAAGTCGGTCGAACAGCGTGGGTTGTTGGCGGTAGCTTGTCATGGCGCGTTCCTATGTTTGCAAACTACACGATTTGAAGTTCAGCCGTCGTGCCCAATTCGGAGAGACGCAGCGAACGCGGCTCGGTCACCACCACACTTCCGAGTTCTTCAATCGTGCGGGTGCTCATGGTGCCAGCTACAAAATCAGGATTGGTCATGAGCCTGCGGTGCAGGGGCAAGTTGGTGCGTATCCCGCCCACGATAAATTCGTCGAGCGCGCGCCGCATACGCACGATGGCCAATGCCCGTGTGGGCGCGTGCACGATAAGCTTAGCAAGCAACGAGTCGTAGTCGGGAGGCACCACCCAGCCGCCGTAGATGCCGGAGTCTACGCGCACGCCGGCGCCGCCCGAGGGGAAGTATTCGGTGATAGGGCCAGGCCAAGGCGCAAACGTAACCGGGTCTTCGGCGTTAATGCGGCACTCGATGCTGTGGCCGCGAAACGACCAGGCGCGTGTGCTGGGCAGGTCGAGCTTTTCGCCAGCGGCCACGCGGATTTGCAGCGCCACCAGGTCGAGCCCCGTCACCATCTCGGTCACGGGATGCTCCACCTGTACGCGCGTGTTCATCTCCAAAAAGAAGAGCTCCCCCTGCTCGTCCATGACGAACTCGATGGTGCCCAGCGAGGTGTAGCCCGATTCGGAAATAGCCCTGCGAATCAAGTCGCCCATTCGGCTTCGGAGCTCTTCGTTCACGGCAGGGCTCGGTGCCTCTTCCACGACTTTTTGGTGGCGGCGCTGAAGCGAACACTCGCGCTCGCCCAACGTCCACACGCCGCCATGCTCGTCGGCCAGCACCTGAAACTCGATGTGCTTGGGGCGCTCGACAAACTTCTCTACGTACACATCCGGGTTCTTAAACCCCGAGGTGGCCTCTTCGGTCGCGGACGCAAACGCATTGGCCATCTCGGCCTCTGCACGCACGATGCGCATGCCGCGCCCGCCGCCGCCGCCCGAGGCCTTGAGCAAGACCGGGTACCCAATGCGTGAAGCTTCCACGCATGCATGCTCTGCGCTTTTAAGCACGGCGCTTCCTGGCAGTAGAGGCAGCCCGAAGCGCTTGGCGTTCTCTCGCGCGCGCACCTTGTCGCCCCATGCGCGCATCACATCGGGTTTGGGACCCACAAAGCAAAGGCCCGCCTTGGCGCACAACTCGGCGAACTCCGCGTTCTCGGAGAGAAAGCCGTAGCCCGGGTGAATGGCGTCGCAACCGGTGACCTCGGCCGCTGCAAGCAGCGCCGGAATGTTCAAGTAACTTTTTCGCGGATCGGCCGGGCCGATGCACACGGCTTCATCGGCAAACCGCACATGCAGCGCGCGCGCATCGGCCTCTGAGTGTACCGCCACCGTGCGAATCCCGAGCTCGCGTGCTGCGCGCAGTACACGCACAGCGATCTCTCCGCGGTTGGCAATCAGGAGTTTTTTAAACATGGCTTTAAAGCGCTCAGCTCTCTTTGCGAACGCGAAACAAAACCTGACCGTACTCGACGGGCTTTCCGTTTTCGGCGAGCACTTCGACCACGGTCCCGGTGACCTCAGCCTCGAGCTCGTTCATGAGCTTCATGGCCTCGATGATGCACAAGGGCGTGCCCGGGACGACGCGCTTGCCCACGTCGGCATAGGCTGGCGCACCCGGCTTGGCGGCGCGGTAGAATGTGCCCACGAAGGGGCTCGTGACATTGACCACACTTGCATCCGCAGCAGGCGCAATCGAGGCTGCTGCAGCGGGTACAGCCGAGCCCGGAGCAATGGACACAACGGGTGCAGACTGCACATGGTGCGCCGGGGCGTTCATCACAAGACGAACGCGCACGTTCTCGTCTTCGTGTTCAAACTCATGAACATTGGCGTCGCGCAGGAGCTCAATCAGGCGCGCGAGTTGGTCATGGTCGATGTTCAAGCGCGTCCTCCACGCCCACGAATTTGGGGCACTTGGGAGGCTACCACAAGCTGCTCAAGATGTGCGACCAGCGCGCGCAACCCAAGTTCATAGCTCAGGTCCCCAAAGCCGCAGATGCTGCCTACCGCCACGCGCGCGATCAGGTTCTGCCTGCGAAAATCCTCGCGTGCATTGTAGTTGCTCAGGTGTACATCGACGCAGGGCACGCCGCTGGCGAGTACTGCATCGAGCAACACCAGCGAGGTGTGGCTAAGCGCGGCGGCGTTGAGCAAGACCCCCGCGTAATCGCGAGCCGCCTCCCCTATCCACGTGCAAAGCTCGCCCTCGGCATTGCTCTGCTTGCAGTCTACATCTACACCGAGCTCCTCGGCCACGCAGGCAAGTTGCGCGTGAATCGCAGGCAGCGTGGTGAGCCCGTAAATCTCAGGCTCACGTGTGCCGAGCAGCTGCAGGTTGGGACCCGAGAGCACCAAAATGCGGGTGCTGTTCATGCAAGCTCGGCCACAATGGTAGGCATGGCCACACGCAGGCGGTAGCGCGCAACGGCCACATCGGCGTCGTCCTTTACGCCAAGAACGAGCAGTAAATCACCAGGCAGCGTGCGCGCGATGGCGGTGAAGTCGCGGTTGGAGAGCACCACCTCTCGGGTCTCTCCAGCATCCAGCATGGTGGCTGCGCGGCGTGCTGCGGTGACGACGACGGAGACCTCGATGGCCATGGTGGTTGGGTCGGCGTTGTTGCCCGTTGCGCTCACCGCATCCAGCGGAATGCCATTGGCCTCCACAAGAACGCAAGCGAGGGCCCCTGGGGTCGCGTCGAGCAAATCCTGCAGCGCGTTTCGTATCATGA
>JAYWGI010000104.1:0-8390 GCA_043779025.1 Myxococcales bacterium | reverse complement strand
TGAACGAACTTTCGGGCCTGGCCGTAGGGCGGCTGCACACGGACGTGATCTACGCGCACAACGACTCGGGCGACAGTGCGCGCTTCTTTGCGCTCAGCAAAACAGACGCGCATTTGCTGGCAGAGTTCAAAGTAGGCAATGCAAGTGCGGTGGACTGGGAGGACATCGCGGTGGGGCCTTGCGCCACGTTTCAGGCCTCTGCATGCGTGTACCTTGCAGACATAGGCGACAACAATGCCAAGCGCGATCAAGTGGTGATCTATGAGCTCATCGAGCCAGAGCTGAATGCCAAAAACCTCAGCGCGACGGCCCACACGTTTGCTTACCCCGATGGCGCGCAGAACGCGGAGACGCTGCTGGTGCATCCACAAAATGGCGAAGTCTATGTGGTGAGCAAGAGCTTCGGCGGCAGCTCGAAGGTGTACAACATCAAACTCAAGGGCCAGGGCTCGACGGCCGCGCTCGCGGGCTCCGTGTTGCTCCCCGGTGGGCCTCTTGCACTGGTCACCGGCGGCGACATTGCGTCCGATGCAAAGCACGTGGCACTACGCACCTATGGCGCGCTCTACGAGTACGCCTGGCCGCTGGTTGCTGGTGCCACGCCCGCGGAGCTGCAAGGCCCCACCGAGAGCCAGGGCGAGGCCGTCGCCTACAGCCCCGACGGCGCCACACTGTACACTGCAAGCGAAGGCAAGAAGCAGGCGCTGCACGCCACGCGCTGCATTCGTCCTTGAGCCTGTCTCGTTGGGCCTGTTAAGGCCTTGTGGCGTACATGGTAAACGAAGCGAACTCCCCCAGCCACTCCGCCGAAACCGCCTTGCTTGAGGCGCGCAAAAGCAAAGCCGCACGCATGCGTGCAGGCGGGCACAACCCGTTTTCGAATCAGTTGGTGGCCGGCGCTGGCGCCCAGAGTTTTGACATCGGTGTACTACGCACGGAGGCCGCCCCGCTTGCCGGCGCGGACGGGCGCTTCGACGACGCCGCGGTGCGTGCACATTTTGCAGATCGCGCTGCACATTTGCACGGCCGCGTGATCGCACTGCGTGCAACAGGTGGCCTGAGCTTCATCAAGCTGCGCGATCGCACAGGCGAAGTGCAGCTGATTCTGCAAGAGAGCGTGCTCGGTGCAGAGTACACAGGCTTGGATTTGGTGGACATCGGCGACATCTTGGAAGCGGAAGGCTCCGTGATGGCGTCCAAGCGCGGCGAGCTCAGTGTGGACATCACCCGATTCCGCATCGTGACCAAGTCGTACCGACCGTTGCCGGAGAAGTGGCACGGCCTGCAAGATGTAGAGACCCGCTACCGCCAGCGTTACGTGGACCTCATTGCAAACCCTGGTGTCGCCGAGGTGTTTAAGGCGCGCGGTGTCATTGTTTCGGCGGTGCGGCGCGTTCTGGATGGCGAAGACTTCTTGGAGGTGGAAACCCCCAGCATGCACACGCTCATTGGCGGCGCCGCCGCCAAGCCCTTCAACACGCACCACAACGCGCTCGACATGAATTTATTCATGCGCATCGCGCCGGAGCTGTACCTGAAGCGTTTGCTCGTGGGCGGATTGGAGCGCGTCTACGAGATCGGCCGTTGCTACCGCAACGAGGGGCTCTCCACGCGCCACAACCCCGAGTTCACAATGCTCGAATACTACCGCGCCTACGCCACCTGCGCGCAGGCCCTGGAGTTTGGTGAAGCGCTGATTCGCAAGGTGGACGCGGATTTGGCCGCACGCATGCCCGCCTCTCACGCGGCATGGAAAGAGGGCCGCCCCTTCACGCTAAGCGAGCCCTTCGCTCAGGTGCCCATGGCCGAGGCCGTAACGCGCGGCGCACTGGCATGCGGCATCCCTGCGTGGACCGAGGCGGTGGCGCACGGCGACGAAGGCTTGGTGGCCTTGCTGCGCACCGATTTTGTAGATGCAATGAAGGAATGGTCCAAGTGCTCACCCCGCGCCAAGAGCATCGACTGGAGCAACTTCCGCAAGGGCATGAACAAGCTCGAGAACGACGGCGAGCGCTTGTTCGGCTTGTACGAGTATTTGTGTGAGCCCTACTTGGCCGAGGACTACCGAAGCGCTGACGGCAGCAAATCATTGCCTGTATTCATCACTGAATACCCCTACGAGACCTCACCGCTTGCGCGCCGCAACGACATGCGCCCGCATTTGGTAGATCGCTTCGAGCTCTTTGTGCACGGCCGCGAGCTGTGCAACGCGTTTTCAGAACTGAACGACCCCGAAGACCAAGCTGCGCGCTTTCAGGAGCAAGTCGCCAAGAAGTCTGCCGGCGCCGACGAGACCATGGACTACGACGAAGACTACATTCGCGCTCTGGAATACGGCATGCCGCCGGCCGCTGGCTTTGGCATGGGCATGGATCGCTTGGTGATGATGCTTTGCAACCAAGGAAGCATCCGCGACGTGATCCTGTTCCCGCTTCTTAGGCCCAGCGCCGAATGAACGGCGCATTCGAAACGCCCCTCATGAATCAGGCGTGGGTTGCGCCGGCATTGGTAGCGCTCGTCGTTTTGGCGCCTCCACTGCTCGCGTTGTGCTTTCGCAAGTTCCGTGCACTCTACATCGAGACCTGGCCCTTGCTTCGTGCGACGGCGTGGCTGATTTTCACGCTCTCGGTGGTCACCAGCGTCGCGGCCGTGATTTGGGCAAAGCTCACGGCGCCGACGCTCTACGGCTCTGCGCTGTTTCTTCCCACCTGCGCGGTGGCTCCCTTCGTCACAACCCTTCTTTCACTCACCGTGACCCCAGGTTGGGTGGTGATCGATGTCGGCATGTTTCGAGGCGCGGTACGCACCTACGCGCGCGCGCCGAGCGCTTTCTTTGCGGCCTCCGTTCTGTTTTTCTCCGGCTGCGCTTGGCGGGCGAAGCATACTGCGGTGGTGTGGACGCCCGAGGCGTTGGCGGTGCGTATAGGCGCACTGCTCTTCGGGTTGCTGACCCTGTTGCAGATCTTGGCTTGGCTTACGCCAAGAGTGCTACAGATGTGGGAGCGCCGGAGCTTTGAGAATTTTGTCGCCTCAAAACACGTGCGGTCCAAAGACACGGGCTTGGTCTCTGTGGTCAGCATGCTGTCCATCACTTCGGTCTTTGTGAGCTCCTGCTCACTCTGCGGTGTGACCAGCGTGATGGGCGGCTTTGGGGCCGATCTCAAAACGAAGATGCTCAACCACGACGGCCATGTCTTTGTGGGTCAGGAGTCGCGCGCACCGTGGGCAGTGGATGCAGACCTCATGAATTCGCTGCGCGCTACGGCGGGGGTCAAAGGGTTGAGCCCCGTGCTCAGCCAAGACGTGATGGCCTCCACCCGATCAACACTTGCCGGGGTGCAAATTCGCGGCATTGATGTCGCGACCTTTGGGGACGTCAGCGAAGTTCCACACGTGGTCGACCGCGGCAAGTTCGAATGGCTCTCGCGCCCCGACGACATCGAGATGCCCTCAAGCATCGAGCTGCTGCGCCAGATGGGTATCGAGCCCGCGAGCGTGGGAGCCGTGTCGTCCGATAGCGAGGTCTCGCCCGAGGTTCGCAGCGTCATGCGACCCAAAGACCGATACCCAGGCGTGGCCATCGGCCGTGAGCTTGCAAAAACACTGCATGTCATGCAGGGCGACACCGTGAGTTTTGTGTCGCCCGATGGGGATTTGGGTCCAGTTGGCCTCTTGCCGCGCACGCGTCACTTTCGCGTAGCTGCTGTATTCTACACGGGCATGTATGAGTTCGATGCGACCAATGTGTTCATCACATTGGAGGAAGCGCGCAGCTTTTTGGGCGTGCCAGAGGGACAGATTACGCAGCTCGTGATGCGTGTGGCCGACCCGGAAAGCGTGAGCGACGTGAGCGCTTCGCTTGAGCAAACGCTGCACGCCAACAAAGCGCGCCCAGAGCTTCAGCTAAGCAACTGGCAAGAGCTGCACAAGGGGCTGTTCTCGGCGCTGCAACTAGAGAAGCTGGTGACCTACGTGGTGTTTGCGGTGGCCGTGATCGTGGCCAGCTTTTGCATCGTGTGCACCCTGTTGCTCATGGTGTCAGAGAAGGCCCGCGACGTGGCCATACTCAAAGCAATGGGCGCAAGAGACCGCGCCATCATGCGCATCTTTACGTTGGAAGGGTTCTTGATCGGCGTGCTTGGCACCACCTTTGGCGTCGCCTCCGGCGTGTCCCTCGCGCTGGGGCTCAAGTGGTTCGGCGTGCGAATTCCGCCCGATGTTTATTACGTCGACCACCTTCCAGTGTCGGTCAACCCGCGCGACTACGCGCTCATCTTTTGCGTATCGGTTGCAATCTGCACTCTTTGCACGCTGTACCCGGCGTATGCAGCCGCCAAGCCCAGGCCCGTGGAAGGCCTAAGGAGTTCCCATGGTTGAGACCACTGTTCAAGCCCAGGTCCCTGTTCTGCGCGCCGTACAACTCGGCAAGCGCTTTGACCACAAGGGCCGCGTGCTCGATGTGCTTCGCGGCGTAGATCTCACTGTGATGCGCGGCGAGATTGTAGGCATCGTGGGTGAGTCCGGAGCGGGCAAGTCCACCTTGCTGCACTGCTTAGGCACGCTCGACAGCGCGAGCTCTGGTGAGCTGCATATCGATGGCATCGACGCGACCCGCATGGGCTCCGATGCACTCGCACATCTGCGCAACACCAAGATCGGCTTTGTGTTCCAGTCGCATCACTTGCTAGCCGAGTTTACGGCCCTTGAGAACGTGATGATGCCGGGCCTGATCGGCGGCAACCCGCGGGCACCGCTACAGAAACGAGCTGAAGAATTGCTGGCCGTTGTGGGCCTGGAGCCGCGCGGCGATCACCGCCCCAGCGAGCTCTCGGGCGGTGAGCAGCAACGTGTAGCGCTTGCACGCGCGCTGGTGCTTTCGCCGGCCATCGTGATGGCCGATGAGCCGTCGGGCAACCTAGATTCCAAAACGGCGAAGCAAATTCATGAGCTATTTTTTGAGCTGAACCGCGCCACGAACACAACCTTTGTCATCGTGACGCACAACAACGAGTTCGCTGCCCAACTGCCACGCGTTGTCACGATGCGCGACGGCTCGGTGCTCTCGGATTTGCGGAGCTAAAACGCACGAGGGCGCGTGCCCAAAGGTGCGCTAAGCGCGGGCTCACGCACCACGTCGACACGGGCTTTCACCACATCCACGCTGAGCTCCGCGCGGGCGTGCATCACGTCGAGTGGCACTTCGCGCTCGGCCGAGGCGGTAAGGCCACTGAGCTCGAACGGCTCGGCGTGCACGGCCTGCATCACTCCGACAATGCTGCGAGGGCCCCGCACGCGCACGCGCGGCGGCGTAAACTGCACCACGCCGCGCAGCACGTAGCCTCGCTCGACTTGGCCGAGTACGGCACCTGTCACGGGCAAAATGCGCTCAATGGTTTCATCCCAACGCATCTCGATGGCCGGCGGATCGATCTGCTCCACCTTGATGCCCGGCGGCACGCGCACCATGTGTTTGTCGAACTCCACGCGGCGGTCTACGCCATCCCGTAGGTCAACCTCCAGTGAGCCAATCGATTCGTCGCGGAGCTCATCGAGCATCAGCTTGGAGCCGCGCAAGGTAACGCGCACGCGCGGTGGCAGCGGCGTGAGCAACACGCGCGACGAAGGCGGCGGCGGCATGCGCACATCGAGTTGCAACTCCGACGTACGCTGAATGTCGGTGGAGCCGTGCACCAGGCCGTACAGGAATAGCGCAACCGCGACACTGGCCACTTTGAGTCCCATGTCGCGGGTGATGACGCGAGTCCAACGAGAAAAAACGCTGCTCATGGCTCCTCCGCACCGTATTTCGGAGGTTCGCGCGTTGCGGGCTCCATGGGCTGTGTGGCGGGCTCCATCACACTCACCTCATGCTGCGGTTCGTGGCTCTCAATGATACGCCGCGCATCGGCAAGCGTAGCGGTTGGGAGACCCAACCGCGGCGGCGGCAGGGTAATGCTTGTCGTCGGAGCCCCACCTGGGTAGGTGGGAACGCGACGCGGGATGGGCTCGGCTGCACGTGCAGTCTGCACGCTCTTGTTTGCGCCCTTGCTCGCCCCCTTTCCTGTGAGGGCGTAGAGCAGTCCTGAGCGCAACGCCGGTCCATCAAGATCGGGAGAAAGCGCGCCGCCACGGCAAAGAGCGATGGTGCCGCGCTCCTCCGATACAACCACCACAACGGCATCCGTCTCCTCCGTAATGCCCAACGCGGCGCGATGCCTCGTTCCCCACGACGTATCCATCCCGCCCTTGCCTTCGGGCATGGGAAAGAACACGCCGGCGCGGGCGAGCCGGCCACCGCGCACCAACACCGCGCCATCGTGCAAACGATTTGCCCCCTCGGGTACGAACAAGCTCACCAGCAACTCACGCCCCACCGCGGCGTCCAAACGAATGCCCGGCGAGGCGACAAACTCCTCGATGTTGGCGTCGACCTCGAAACATACGAGCGCGCCGATGCGGTGACGCGCGAGCTCCGTCGCGGCCGCCACGACCTCGTCTACAACGAACTCAATGCGGTGGGCACCTGTACCCGGCAGGAAACCGCGCCCCATCCCAATGCGCATCAGCGCACGGCGAATGTCGTTCTGAAACACCACGATGACCACAAGCACAATGGACGACCAAACAGTGGACAGGACGTTGAACAAGGTAACCAGGCCAAAGTACTTGGATGCAAGATAGGCCGCGAGCAGCAAACCCAAACCCGACGCCATCTGCGCCGCACGCGTGCCTCGCACCACCAACAAGGTGCGGTATACAAGGAACGCGACAACGGCCACGTCGACCACGTCGACCACGGCAGAACGCCATGGTCGCGTGGAAAAGAGCCTCAAAAGTCCCTCAAGCATGAGCGTCACGTTCTACGTGTTCGTGCAGCGGCTTGCACCCCGAAAGACACGCTTCCAGTTTCGTCGCCTGACGCGTTTGGGCAACATCGTGC
Organism: Myxococcales bacterium; assembly: GCA_043779025.1. GTDB lineage: Bacteria > Myxococcota_A > Polyangia > Polyangiales > Polyangiaceae > JAAFHJ01. The sequence continues at coordinate 1,450 of JAYWGI010000104.1, read as the reverse complement.
ACGCGCACCATGGCGGCGCCACCGCGCTGCGCCCAAAGCGCCGCGGCAATCGAGGCCCCCAAGCGCTCAGCGGGAGCGATGACGCTCCCCAGGCTGGCTGCGAGAAAGCTCTTTCGGCTGGCCCCCACCAGCAACCAACCGTCGAATACCTCCGACAGCGCGCCCGTGCATTGTAGCAAGCTCAGCGACTGAGCCGACGACTTGTCAAAGCCAAGACCAGGGTCGGGCAGCAGCGCAGCGGGCCCGACTCCCCGCAACTGCACGTCACGCATGGCAGTGCGCAACTCGGCCGTCACGGTAGCCACCACGCCGGGACCATAAGCATCTTCGCTGTAAGCGCCGAACCCCGGCATCGCCTGCTGCGTCCCCCGCGCGTGGGACAAGCACCAGGCAGCGCCGGTGCGGGCCACCAGCTCAGCCATCGCGCCACCATCATGCAACCCCATCGAGACGTCGTTCACAAGCACGGCACCCTGAAGAATCGCTTCCTGCGCGACATCGGCGCGGGTCGTATCAATGCTGGTGAGCACGCGGCTCGAGGCGTAGCGAACGGCATCCCCGAGCCGTTCGATCTGCTCGGTCGACGACACCGCCGGCGCTCCCGGGCGCGTAGACTCAGCACCCACATCGACAACGTCCGCCCCTGCCAGAAGCAACGCGTCGATGTGGGCGCGCGCAGCATGTACGCCAAAGGCCGCCCCCCCGTCGCTGAACGAGTCGGGCGTCACGTTGCACACGCCCATCAACGCAATGCCATGCCTGCTGCGTGCAGCCAGCACTTCACGGCGGAACGTAACGTGTAACATACATGTATGCTACTCCGTCGTGCGCTTGAGGCACAAGGGAAATTCGTATCCGCGAGCCCGCCCGTGATACGCGTTTTGTCGATGGCCACTTCGCTTCTACGCCGCCTCGCCCGTGCTGAGCTCGCCGCGCGGGACTTTTCGCATTCCCCCTTGGCCTTCACGTCCGACGAGCGCGCAGTATCGGACGTGCTTCGGCGGATTCGCGAGGAGGTCTCGCCCGCGGAGGACGTCGGGATTCTGCGAACGGAGGCGACGCGTGCGCGGCTTGCCTCTTTGGGTTTGTTCGGAACAGCCATCCCCAGCGCGTTTGGCGGCTCGGGTCTAAGCCGCACCGGCAGCGCGCGTATGTTCGAGGCTCTAGGCCGAACCGATGCCAGCGCGGCGGCGCTCTTGTGCGCGCACACGTTTGCTTCCCAAGCGCTGTTGGCAAGCGGCCAGGACGGCTTGCGCGATGCGTGGTTGCCCAAGGCAAGCTCTGGCGCGGCCTTGCTTGCATTTGCGCTCACGGAGAAGGATACCGGCAGCGACCTCTCCGCTCCGCAGTCGTATGCGATCCGTCAGCCCGACGGCTACTTGCTGAGCGGCCAGAAGACGTGGGTGACGGGCGGTGAGATTGCCGATGCCGTCGTGCTTTTGTCACGCAC
>JAYWGI010000103.1:0-3010 GCA_043779025.1 Myxococcales bacterium | reverse complement strand
GCCTTTGACTCGGCCGGCGCGCCGGCGGCGACTTCAAGCTGAGAGCCGGGAGCTGCGCCACTGCGCCGTGCGGGCAACACCGTCACGCCTGCGAGCACCTCCTCCAAGTCGCCCTCAAAGCCCGCCGCGCTGGCGTAGCGCGACTCCGGACGCTTAGCGAGTGCACGCTCCAAACATGCCCATAGCTCGGGCGGAAACGTGAGGCCCTCTACGCGCTCTGAGATTGGAATGGGCGGGGCCGACACGTGGAGCTGCAAGAAGTCGAGCGGGTTCTTCGCATCGAACGGCAAGAGCCCTGTGAGCATCTCGTACAAAATCACGGCAAGCGAATACACGTCGGATGCGGGGGTGAGTGTGCGGCCCTGCGCTTGCTCGGGGCTCATAAACTCGGGCGTACCGAACACCATCCCCTCGCGTGTAAGCTGCACTGATCCGGGTTGCATCTCTCGATACGTGACTTTGGCCAAGCCGAAGTCGAGCACTTTGGGGAAATCTGCGAGACCGCCCTGCTTGCACAAGAAGACGTTCTCGGGCTTGAGGTCGCGATGCACCATCCCAGCGACATGCGCCTCCTCGAGCGCGCCGCAAACCTGCATCATGATGCGCAGCGCACGCCGTAGTTCCATGGGCCCCTCTGCGCGCACGACGCGGTTGATCGTTTTGCCTTCGAGCAGTTCCATCACGATGAACAGCGTGCCGTCCTCCAGCGCGTCGTACATAAACACGCGCGCCGTGTGCGGGTGCGTGAGGTGGCTCATGGCGCGTGCCTCGCGCCTAAACCTAGAGGCGATGTCTCTACGATCGGCCAGCTTGGGGTGCAACACCTTGACCGCCACCATGCGGTTCATGTCGGGCTGCAGCGCTTTGTACACGGCGCCCATGCCTCCCATGCCGATTTTCTGGACGATCTTGAACTGACCGTCCAATATCTCTCGGCCAATGAAGGGGTCTACGGTATCGGAAGCTGAACTCACGGCGGGAGTGTCTCGCGTGCTGGGACGGCAGAGCAAGCTTCTTTCACGTGCAGGTTTTAATCACGTGTTTGCGGGTGTAGCAACAGCCTCCCGCATGCAACTTGCGGTGCAGCTCGGCGTGCGAGAGCCGGCGCTCTACGAGGTGACGCAGGTGCACGGTGCCGCGGTTACCATAGCAGGCGGCAGCGCCGCATCACTTCGGAGCGTGGAAGCCGACGCGCTCATCGGCACGCCCGAGCGCGCCCGTGGTGTGGCCGTACGCACCGCCGACTGTGTGCCCGTGTTGCTCGCCGACCTGCGCAGTGGCACCGTCGCGGCCGTGCATGCAGGATGGCGCGGCATCGAGGCCCGCGTGATCGCCGCCGCGGTAGACGCTATGCCGCACGGCGCGGAGCTTGTCGCCGCAGTGGGACCGCATATCGGGCCATGTTGCTTCGAGGTCTCACGCGAGGTGGGCGAACGCATTGCACGCGCGAGCTACGGCCAGGTGATCACACGCACGACGCTGGAGAAATCGTGGGTGGACTTGGGCGTAAGCGCCGAGCTTCAACTGCGTGCACTACACATCCATCAAGTAGAGCAAGTGTTTGTGTGCACGCATTGCGGTGAGGGATTTTACTCCTATCGACGAGATCCGGGTGTAGGGCGACAGTGGTCGGCGATTGCCGCAAAGCAGACCCGCGCGTAGTGGGCGCCTAAAATGTGCCCATGACATTCAGGCTGCCTAACCCAGGACGCAAGGTGATTGAGCTCGGTAGAGGCCGCGATTTGGTCTCCACAAACTCCGGAACAAAGTTGAGCTGGGCCTGGGTTACTCCCGCCGCATAGGTCACTAAGAAAGCGCCGCCGAACACGAGGTTCATGGTCTTCCAATAGTTCCCCTTCTCCACATAGCCGCCCACGACACTGTCGGGGTCGCCACGTCGGTACTCGTCGTAGGCGGACGCGCGGCTCGCTTTGAATGAGTAATAGGTCGCCCCCGTGCCAAGTGCGAGCGCGGCCTCGCTCACCAAGAATGCCCATCCGAGGGACTCCTGACGATTGGCAAATTGCCCCACGCCGAAGGGCAACATGGCCACGAGGCGCGTGTTCTTCACGGTGCGCACCTCTTGGCCGGCCATAGCCTCCAACAAGGCAATACGCTGCTGGAAGCGCCGCTTCTCTTCGTCCTCGCGGGCGCGCTTCTCGCGCTCCAGCCGCGACCTCTCCACGGCAATCTGTGACAGGCGCGTTTGCATCGCAGCCCGCGTATCCACAAAGACATCCATGACGTTCTGCGGAAAGCTCAGCGGGTCAGGCTCCACCCGCGCATCGATGGCCAGCGCTTGCTCAAAGGCTGCGCGCGCCCCGGGCTCGTCCTTGGCAAGCAGCGTCGCCGCGCCCAAGTACACGTACGCAAGCGCGCGCAATCCTGGTTCGGAATCCTCGGGCGCATCCAAGATTGCAGCTTGCGCTTTTTCGCGCGCGACGTCGTATCGCTTGGCTGCGATGGCCAGACGCGCCTTCTCAAGCTCCGTCTTGCCATCGGCACGCGCCGACGCTGCGCACAGCAACAACCCGGTCAAAAACCTAATGGCGAGACGCACCACAAAATCATACACCAAGAAGCCACCACTGCAGATCGCGCAGAGTGATGAAAAAGATCGAGACAAGCGCGCGGAGCCGAAGTAGGAAGTGGGGGCCGTGATTCACGGGGTTGTAGCTCATCTGGGAGAGCGCCTGCATGGCATGCAGGAGGTAAAGGGTTCGATCCCCTTCAGCTCCACAAGCATCCAAGAGGCGAAGGCACTATACCATGGGCGCCTTCGCCTCTTGCAGTTGGCGTCCCGCGGCATCATGTTTGAACGAGTAGCCGTGATTCTCATTGACCGGTTGGCGTGACACGAGATAGATATTCCAGCCTTCTCGGTGGGGTAGCCAAGTGGCCAGGCACCGGTTTGCAAAACCGGCATACGTGGGTTCAAGTCCCATCCTCACCTCCAGCTTTTTTGCTTGTATAGATGTTTCAGGCTCCGACGCACTGACCAATTGACTGG
>JAYWGI010000102.1:0-8457 GCA_043779025.1 Myxococcales bacterium | reverse complement strand
TTGAGGGGACAGTCGCACAACCAGCCTCGAATCAGTTGGTCGCAAGGGATGCCGGACGTCGCACGCCGATTCAGGACGCACCGAGCAATGTGGATTCGGCCCTGCAACCCGTGTTTGAGGATGCCGGTGTCGAGGTCGACGCGGACGCGGACGTGTTTGCCGAAGACGCATCTGCAGCGGATGCAGCGTGGGAGGCAGGTCGTGACGCCGGCCGCGATGGTGGCACCGATGCAGGTCGTGACGCCGGCCGCGATGGCGGCGCAGATGCCGGCCGCGATTCGGGTACCCCCGCCGATACAGGTGCGGCCACAGGGCCATGCGCCGGTGTGCTCATCAACGAGATTCAAACCTGGGGCCGGGCGGGCGCAGCGGACGAATTTGTCGAGATATTCAATCCGGGGGCCTCGTGCGGTCCGGTCACGATGGATCTGGTGTACCGCGCCGCGACCGGGAGCCGCGATGTTGCATTGGGCACCTGGAACATCTCGATGGTTAGCGGTAGTTACCTTGTGTTTTCGGGCACTTCGTTCACCGGCGTCAGTTCGGCCCCGCTCTCATCGGGCTTGGCGGCTGACGGCGGGCAGCTTCAGCTCCGCACGGCCGCCGGCGTGGTCCTGGACAGCGTAGGCTACGGCACGGCGCGAGGCGCTTACGTGCGCGGAACGCCCGCCCCCGCGCAGCCCACCAATGGCTCCGTCGGTCGCCACGCAGGGGTGGACACGGGCAACAATGGCGCCGACTTCAGCGCCCTCGGTACGCCGACTCCGGGCGCCGCCAACCCTTGAGCTTCTAGCGTAGCGCCGAAGTAGAACATTTTGGGCAAGCTAGCCGCTTTCCCGCTTGACGAAAAACCAAATCCGAATATTGTCCGGCTCCCTCCGGACACGCTCTGTTCGGACGACACAAGGACGCAACGTGGCCAATCATCCCTCTGCAGAAAAGCGCAATCGTCAACGCATCAAGCGCACCGATCGCAATCGCGCTGTCAAAAGCTCAGTTCGCACCATCGTCAAGAAGGTGCGCCTCGCCGTTCAGGGCAAGGACAAGGCGACGGCAGAAGCTCTCTTGAAGGAAGCCGTGTCGGCCATCGACTCGGCCAAGAGCAAGGGCGTGTTCCACAAGTCCACTGCCGCTCGTCGCGTGGGTCGCTTGTCGGCATCCGTCTCGAAACTCTCGGCCTGAGCCATTCCCTCGTAACGAGGGCGCGGGTGCGTGAACAAACTGCGTGAGACACTGGGCCTCATGCAGTGAATACTGTCCTCATCGTCTAGAGGCCCAGGACTGCGGCTTTTCACGTCGCTAACAGGGGTTCGAATCCCCTTGAGGACGCTATCTCCGAACCCTGCAAGCTTCAAAGGCTCGCGGGGTTTGCTGTTTCTTGGGCGACTGTCGCACTCGGTGGCCAGGAGCATCTATCAGGGCGCCAAGAACACGGGGTTGCTCACGCCAAAGGCTTTTCGGCTGGGGTTGAGGGGCGCCAAGTCTGTGCCCGCTTTGCCTCGTGCATGGAACACCACGTAGTGCCGTGCACGGCTCGACGTGGGCGTCACGCGCACCACGATCTGATCGCGGTGGCCCCCGTTTGGGAGCGGGACCCCCGGGATGACATCGGTCTTGTACAGCGTGCCGTCTACATAGGTTTCAAGCTCGCCGGGCACAGCGAAGGCCGCGCTGTCGATGGTGACTACAAAGTCGCCCTCGGCGGCCTTGACCGTGGCTCCCGGGCGCGCTCCGCCGGGCCCCTCGACCGTGAGTCGCAGGCCGCCGTCGACCACCCCCGCGCCCGCTTTGAGCACATCGCGTACGGCCTCTGGCGTGAGCTTGGCGGGGTCGTTGTGTCCGAACTCGAAGCAGGTACGAGGGTAGCCTACGGGCGCATCTGTGAGGATGTGGCTGTCCGAATTGCCGACGGCCCAATACGTCTTGCCGGCGGAGAGAAGCGAGAACCATGCCGCGACCCCCGTGCGGTAGTTGGCGTCGAAGTCGCTGTCGTTGAACACCTCGATGGCATGAAACTTCTCGCTCCAATTGGTCGCATCTAGGCCCTTGCCCTCGGCCATGGAGAACGAGGCCGCGGTAAAGTAGCCCATGCCAAGAGGGCTCAGAGGATGGTTGATAATGAGGGCTGGGCTCTCTGGCCGCGCCGCAACCCAGTCGAAGAGGGCGGTGATCGGCTTGTTCTGCCAGGGAGCCGCACCGCGGTTCGGCGCCTTGTCGTCGGGGTAGAGTGGCACGATTCCAAAGTGGCCGTAGGCGCCCGTGGAGATCTCTTCGGACGGCGGGCTAAACGCGTACTTGGAAAGCCCAAGTGTGTTGATGCGATCTTGAAAGCTGCTCACCCACTCGTGCTCACTCTGTACCGGAATCTGCAAGTCGTCGGCCACTGCCGCACGGATCTTGGTGTCCACCGGATCGGTGGCATCGAACGACAGCTTCGTGTGGATGTGAAAGTCCGCGCACATCTCGCTGGGGCGCTGCACGGCGCGCACCAGTGGTACGCTGAGGAGCGGCGAGGCGCCAGCCACCAGCGTTACCCGCTGCGTGAATGCGTTGTAGCTGTTGCCGTGGGTGACGACCAAATCGTACTCGCCCGCATCCAGCGCGTAGCTGGGGTCGGCGTTGCCCGTGTTGTAGTCTACAAGTACACGGGAGCCTTGCTCTTCGCGCAGACCCCACGAGGGCGGCTGCTTGGTATTGGCGCGCAGCCACTGCACGCGAGCCGGAATGCGCGCTGCACCCTCCGTGATACGCAGAGTGGGGCGAGACGCCGCAGCAAAGTCCAACGCGACTTGGGTGCTGCTGTCTGACACTGCCGCCGAGACCGGCGCGCGCCCCGGCGTGCTCGCGTAGACCTTGGTCGCGCCCGCGGGGACGCGCACTTTTACCGTGCCATCCGCGCCTGTTTGCGCGCGGGTCAGGTAGGTGTCGCCATCTTCTGTAATGTGCACATAAGCGCCGGGCACAGGTATTTTGCTGGCGCCGGTGCCGGCGGTGTTCACCGACACGGTCACGGTGCGGAAGGCCGGAGCATTGGTGCCTGCCGACACTGCTTCGAGCAGGGCGTCAAGCGTGGGGGCAATGTGCAGCTCTGCGAGGTCGGCCTCAATCTTCCCGCAGGCCTCCATCTTGGGCGGCGTGCCCTTGAACATGTCGATGCCGCCGACGCGCAAGGCCGGCGTGAGCAAGCCGTTCAGCGGCTTCCAACCGTAGGCCACACTTGGTGTCTCGAGCGCGACCCAGGGCACTGCGGTGTCGCGGTTGCCAAAGCCTGCACCTTGCACGAATCGTTGCGCCCGCGAGACGTGCAAGAGCCCGTTGATGTACTGGTCGGTGAAGTTCTCGTTGTAATCGTGCGTGTTCGCGAGCTGTACGCGGATGCGCAGCTTGGACTCGCCCGGGTAGAGCAGGTAGTCGAAGGCGGCTGGCAGGTCGGTCTCGCGGTTGAGAATCGACGCAACGCCGTCGATCATGGGCACATTGGCGAGTCGGCCGCTGGCGCGCACGATGGCGGGGCCGCCCGCGGAGCCGTCGTCGAGCACGGTGATAGAGTCCGGGAGCAGCGATTGCCGCGAGAATCCGATGAGCGTCTCGCCGTAGTCCGACGTGGGCAGGGGCCGGCCGTCGTCGCCTACCGGGGACGCCGCAATGATTTTGCCGCCGAAGCCCAACGAGCCGTCCGTAACGATGCGGCCGGAGATGTAGATGGCCACATGCTCGTTGGCGAGCACGTAGTCCCCAGGCATCACGCGGCCTTTTGGGTTTTGGCCCAAGACGGCCATGCTCTCGTCCCGAACGCGGCCAGCGCGCGCTGCTTTGGCCCCCTTGGCACCGAAGGGATCCGCGTGGCCATCGGGGCTGCCGCCAGCAAAGCGGTCGCTGGGCTTGGGGCCGGTGGCTCCGCATTCGCCCGGTTCGCCGCCGCCCGGCGCAAGGACCTCGTCTTTGGAGCAAGCCACCAAGGCCACCGAAGGCAAGAGCAAGGCGAAGGCGAGGGCGGCCATGGCAGTCCGGGTCATGAGCTTCATGGAGCAAGTTTCTACCGCAGGTTGGGGGCGAAATGCAGAGGCTTCGTCCCGCTCCGGGTAAGAATGCGCATTATTTGCGCGTTGACCGTTTCGGGTGCAGCGCGCTATGGACTTGCGCCTCCGGATGGATGCTAGCCTCTTCGGAGTTTTCCTTCACCCCATGCAGCAATTCCCCTCCATGTCCTCTCGGCACCGTGCCGCCATCTCTTTTGCGGGAGCGATTTGCTCCCTGGCTGCGGTGGCTTGCGGCGGCAGTCAAACGGCATCGGCGCCGGCGCGGCAGGCAGAGGCGGAATACGACATGGCCCGTGAGGTGTTTTACCGCGGCGACTGGCGTGTGGCCTTGGATCACGCGCGCCGCTCGGTCGCCCTCGACCCTCAAAACGCCAAAGCCTTGTATTTTGTCTCCGTCGTGCACGCCGCGTTTTGCCTGGGCGACGAAGGTCTAAGCGCACCCGATTGCAAAATCGCCGAAGCGGAGCTCTACGCCCGCCGTTCCGTAGACGCCGACGCCAAGCTCAAAGACGCCAAGAACCTATTGGGCCAAATACTGATTCTGCGTGGTCAAAACCAAGAGGCCATGACGGTGCTCAAGCCGCTCACCGAGGACCCGTCGTACATCGCCTCGCACTTGGCGTGGGGAAACTACGGCTGGGCCCAGGTGCAGTTGGGTGACTACGACGGCGCCATCCGGTCCCTCAGCCAGGCGGTAGTTCAGCCCAAGTTTTGTGTGGGGTATTTTCGGCTCGGTGTGGCTTACTCCAAGAAGGGCGACCTGCCGCACGCGGGCGAGAGCTTTACGCGCGCGATCGAGGTGGACAGCCCCGATTGCAAAGCGATGCAACAAGCTTGGCAGAGCCGCGGCGAAGTCCGTGAGCAGTCCCAGGATTTACGCGGCGCACTTTCGGATTTCAAACGCTGCACCGACTTGGGCCCCAAAACGCCCAGTGGTGTTGCGTGCAGCGCGCGGGCAGTGAGCCTGCGCGCCCGTGTCACAACGGAGTCAACGTGAACGAAAAAAACGTGAACGAAAAAAGTATTGGAGCGACGCTCAAGGAGCGCCGCGAGCAGCGCGCCATGTCCGTCGCGGAGGTTGCACGCCTGACGCGGATCTCCGCATCGGCCATCTTGCAGCTCGAGGCTGACCGCTTCGATGACCTTCCCGGCGATGTCTATGTGCGAGGTTTTTTGCGTGGTTATGCCTCGGCGCTGGGCCTGAGTGGCGACGCCGTGGTGTCACGCTACGTCCTGGCGCGCCGGCAGCGAACTTCGGCGCCGATGGTGATGTCGTCGGGGCGTTCGGTGGACGCATCGCAAGGCCGCTTCGGTGTGGCCATTGCCTCAGTGCTGTTGCTTTTGCTGTTCACCTTGGCGATGTCCATCGTGTTCAAGCCGCGGCGTCAGGACTTGCCGGGCGAGATGTCTATGCAGTCTGCACGCTCCTCGCAGCGCGCTGTCTGAGTGGCGAGCCCCCGCGGCAGCCGTCTGGTGGAGACGCGTGTGCAGACGGAAGCCGTCTTGCTGCGTGCCGTGCCGGTGGGCGACGACGCGCGCCTCGTGACACTGCTCACGCGCGAGCATGGTGTGCAGACGGTGCGCGTGCCGGTGCGGCAGGCGGCGCGCAGTGCGAAAGACGCGCTCGAGCCGCTGCATAGCTACCAGTGCGAGTTGGGCCTGCGCGAGCGCGACGTGGCGCGGCTGCTCACTTGCCAGATGGTGCGCTCGCGCGATGGAGTGCTCGGCAGCGAAGCCCGGTTGCAGGCCGCGGGCGCCTGGGTGCGCATTGTGCGGGACTGTTTGTGGCCTGGCTCTGCGGACGCCGATCTCTACGATGTGGTGGTGCAGTCGCTTGACGCGCTGCTGGCCGTTGACGAAGCCTTGTTGCCAGCCGAGGAGGTTCAGGGTCGCGCCCACTTGCTCGCGGTGCTCGGCTACGCGTTTGAGGCCGGGCACTGTGTGAGTTGCGGTCGCGATCGCGCGCCCTCACGCGCAGCCTATGTGGACGGCGCGCGCGGCGGCATCGTGTGCCGAGCATGCGCATCGGGGCAGCCTTTGGTTTGGGCCGCCTCGCTGGCGTGGCTGGTGGAGCCCGCTGCGCATGCAGCGCCGTCCAACAAGGAGCTGGCGACGCTGCACACGGTGCTGTCGGAGGCCCTGCGCGCGCACGCCCGCGGCAGCGGCGGCGGCGGCGGCGGCGAAGCACGCGCTTTGTAGCCAGCCGTGGTAGGACCCGAGAATCATGAGCATCGCACCCACTCAAGCTTTGGCGTTTCGTTGCACCAAGGTGAAATCTCCGCGGGGCGCCCAGGTGAGCGAGCTTACGTGGGCAGACGGACACGTGTCCGTGTTGCCGCACGAGATCTTGCGCGGCTATTGCCCTTGCGCGAGCTGCCAAGGACACGAAGGCCCCATCAAGTTTGTGAACCCCGGCACCCACCAGCTGGAGATCGATCGTATCGAGCCCGTAGGCAACTACGCGCTCTGCCTGGTTTGGTTCGACGGCCACCAAACAGGAATCTACTCCTACCCGTATCTGCGTAGCCTTTGTCAGTGCGTGCACTGTGCAGATAATAGCCCGGCCGCTCGAGGGCAGGAGCTCGCGCGGGGGTGACAGAGCCCGAGCTCACACCCGAGGCTGACATCCTCGTGGAACGCGTTGTAGAGCCGGCGAGGCGAGAGTCTGCCGCGCTCGCAACAAGCGATGCGCGTGCCGTCACGCAGTCCGAAGCGCGTGCCGTCACGCGACGCGCCGGCATTGTGGGCTTGGGCACCCTGGTGTCGCGCGGGTTTGGTTTTTTGCGCGACGTGGTGATGGCGTCGCAGTTCGATCGAGTAGCTACCGACGCGTTCTTTTTGGCCTTTACCATCCCCAACGCGCTTCGGCAGCTGTTCGGCGAGGGCGCCATGTCGGCCTCGTTGGTGCCGATGCTGAGCGCGCATGCGGCCAAGGGCGAGCATGCGCGCGCCGTCGCGTTCTTCAAGCGCGCGCGGGTTGTGAGCTTTGTGCTGCTGCTCGCGATCAGCGTGTTGGGGGTGGTGTTTGCGCCACAACTCACGCGTCTCTTTGTGGGAAGTGATGCCTCCCCGGAGGTGTTTGCGCGCACTACTTCGCTCACGCGCGTGGTGTTCCCGTACATCTTTTTTATGGGCGGCGCGGCCTTTGGTGCCGCGGCCTTGCAGTCGCAAAACAAGTTTGCCATCGCAGCGTTTGCGCCGCTGCTGCTGAATGTGTCGCTGGTGGGGGCCAGCTTGTGGTTTGCGCCTTGGCTGGGGCAGCGAGGCTATGACCCCGCCTTGTCGCTCGCATGGGGTGCAATTCTGGGAGGCTTTTTGCAGTGGGCCGTGCAGTGGCCTGCGCTCAGGCAAGCGGGGTTTTGGGGCATGGGCTGGCCCTCGTGGCGGGACCCGGAGCTGCGCACCTGGCTAGGCCGCATGGTGCCCGTGAGTTTTGGTTTGGGTGTGTATTACATCGATTTGGTCATCTCGCGCAGACTGCTCGCGGGCGCTGGCACCGGCGCACAGAGCTACTTTTCGTGGGCCATGCGCGTCTGTGACTTGCCTCAAGGTGTGCTCGTATTGGCGCTCTCGACGGCGGCCTTGCCTTCGCTTTCGGCGGCTGCCGCGCAAGGGCGCACCAACGATGTGCGCGCGACGTTCTTGCGCGGCATGCGTGTGTGCTTGCTGGTCGTCATTCCGGCCTCGGTCATGCTGGTGGTGCTCGCGCACCCGCTGGTGGTGGCGTTCTTTCAGCGCAATCACTTCACGGCCGAAGACGCGCGCCAGACCAGCTATGCGCTCATGGCCCAAGCCGCGGGCATGGGCTTTGTGACGGCCGTTCGTCAGATGGTTCCCGTGTATCATGCACATGGCAACACGCGCACGCCCGTGTGGGTGAGCGCCGTCGACCTGGTGGCGTTCGTGGCGCTTGCGCTGGGGCTGCGCGCGCGCTTTGGGCATGTGGGGGTAGGCCTTGCGGTAAGCGGTTCATCGGCTGTGCAAGCCGTGTTGCTAGGTGTGTGTTTGCGCAAGCACCTGCCGCCGCGCTGCGGGGATGGCGCACACACAAGCTTGTGGCGCCCCGTATTTCGCGCGGTCGCGACCGACCTTTTGGGCGCAGGCCTTGCGGGCTTCGCGGCGTTTGGCGCCGCGCGCGCGGTGTCCCACCACGCGGCCGGCTTGCTGCCTGCCGTGGTGGGCGCCTTGGTGTTCGTTGTGCTCTACATGCTTTATGTGCTCGCCTGTGCCGAGCCCGAAACCGAATCACTGATTGTCCGATTGCGCGCCCGCGTGCTACCGCCGCGCTCATGAAGGCCGTACTTCCGAAAGTCACGCACGCAGAGTTTGTGGCCGGAGCCACGGTGGCCACGGGCCTGCCGGCTCCAGGCTTTGCGGAGATCGCGTTTGCGGGCCGCTCCAACGTGGGCAAGTCGAC
>JAYWGI010000101.1:0-8468 GCA_043779025.1 Myxococcales bacterium | reverse complement strand
TGCCGAACCGCGAAGCCTTGGTACAGCTCTATTTGCTCACCGTAGTGGACTTGGAGACCACGTCTCCCGGCGCGCTCAATGGCTGGAAGCTGCACGTGCTGGATGCGCTTTTTTTGCGAGCGGAAGAGCACTTGCGGGGGTGTGTATCGATTCCGGTGGAGGCGCTCAGCGACGCGCAGACGGAGCTGCTCGAGGCAACCCCCGATGGCGCCGTGGGATTCCGTGCGACCCATCAGGGCGACGACATGGACTACATCGAGGTCGCCATTGTCTTGCCGGATGGGCCGGGTGCGCTGGCTCGAGTGGCGTCTGCGTTCGCTACTGCGGAGATGGACATATTGGGCGCCAGGCTCGACGTGGCTCCTCGTGAGGGGCGCGATAGGCCGCGTGCGCTCGACGTCTTTTGGTGCAAGCGGCGCGGGCAAAAAAAGCTGAACACGGCGCAGCTTCGCAAACTGGAGAAAGCTGTGCTCAGTTGCATGAACGGCGCGGCTATGCCCCCAGCTCCTCCTCCTCCGTCGTGGCAGCGGCGTGGCCCGTCTGTGAAGACCGATGTTCGCGTCGCCCGATCTTCGGGAGGGCGCTGCAGTGTGGAGGTTGTGGCGGAGGACACGCCCGGCTTGTTGCATCGTCTGGCGCTCGCATTTTACTACCTGGGCCTCGACATTCAGCTCGCCAAGATCAACACCGAGGGGGCAAAGGCCATCGACGTGTTCTATGTCACCGGCGCGTCAGGGGCTCCGGTTGCGGATGCGGACTTGGGGCGCATTCGTACACACCTGCTTGAGGCTTTAGGGCACAGTGAGCTCCCATGAAGCGACTCTGTTTTTTCTCTCTCGTTTGTGGCCTCGCAGCGTGTGGTCCTGCAGTGACTCCTGCCTCGCCGGCTCCGGCGGGGACTTCGACTCCGGGCGGTGACCCTGACGATACAACAGCTGTGCTCACAGGGGCACCAATCAAGCCCATCGATGGCGGCGAGGCCTTCGTGCGGGGCGGCAAGTGGAGTGAGGCCAAGGCCTTCTACGAAGCGCGTATCAAGACCAACCCCGACGATGTGTCGGCGCTTTACTACGCGGCGTTGGCACGCGAAAACCTGGGCGACTGGAAGGTCGCGCAGCAGTTGTATGCACGCGTGCTCACACTCTCGCCCTACCATGCGGAGTCACTCACCAATCTCTCCGCGCACGCCGTGGAGTCGGGCGACTACGCGGGCGCGCGCAGCACCCTTGAGCCTGCGATGGGCAAGCCGGGGCCGGCTTGCCCGCTGGTGCAGAACTACGCTTTGGCACTTGCCGGACTCGATGACCCGCGCGCGAACGTAGCGCGCGATACGGCGCTAAAGTGCGACCCGAAGGCCGGAATGTTTCGAGTGTATTATGCACAGTTGCGTGCGCTCAAGCACAAGGAAGAGGCAATTGCCTCGCTTGTGCAATTGCCAGACGTGGCGTCATCAGACCTGATTGCGATGCAGGGAGGTTTGTCAACGCTTCGTGCACTAGGCGCATACCGCAAGTGTATTGACTACTCGTTGGCGCTCTTTAACATCCAAAACCCTTACGAACGTCCGTTCGGACCTCTATGGGTGGAAGTAGGGCTCTGCCAGATTGGTGTGAAGGATGAACAGGAAGCGCAACGTGCCTTTGAGTACGCCGTGCGTTCGGATCCTAGTTTGCCCGATGCCCACTTCTATTTGGCGGGTGTGCAAGCGCGGGCGAGGTACGTCAAAGAGCCCATTGCGTCCTACACCAAGTTCCTTGAGCTGGCGCCCAAGGACCCGCGCGCCGAACAGGCGCGCGCACGTATCAATGCGCTGAGCCGGTCGAAGTAAACCCGCGCAGAATGCGCATCTTCGTGCCGTCCTCGGTGGGGCCTAGCACGGCCACCAACGCGCCGTTATGGTCTGTCGCGGCGACATAGGGGTCCGTTAGCGCAACAAGGATCGGGAGCTTTATTCCGTTGCGCACGCGTCTCGCTTCTTCCTCGCTCAGTGCCCAAACGGGCATGCAGCGGCTTGCTGCATCATGCACCGAGATGCGTGTGCTTTTCACGCTCGCGGGATCTTCTAAAGTACGCGCGTGCTCGATGCGAAACATGCCGGACTGCAATCGGCGCAGTGCGCTCAAATGCCCGAGTGTGCCGAGTCGTTCGGCGATATCGCGTGCAAATGCGCGCACGTAGTAGCCTTTGCCCACGCGCAGCTCCACGTCGAGCCAGGCATCTCCATCGGCATCAGTGCCGTGGGCGACATAGTTCACGGAACGCATGTGCACCTCGCGCGCGGGCATCTCGGGAACCTCACCCTTGAGCACGCGCTTGTAGGCACGCTGCCCGTCGATGTGGATAGCGCTCACCACCGGAGGCACCTGGCGTGTGCGCACGGACTCGTGCTCTAGCGCCTCGAAAAGAATGGGGGCTTTTCGCGCGCAGAACGGTCGCGAGAACTCGTCGCGTAGCTCGGCGCTCAGCGCTGAGTGCTCAAGGCGCGGGCTGTCGGCGTCCAAGCTGGCGGTTGCGCTGCCGAGGATCACGCGTGCAGCGTACGCCTTGTCGTCTGCCGTGAGGTAGGCGCTGAGCTTGGTGGCCTCGCCGGCAAGCACCACCAGCAAACCAGTGGCCATCGGGTCTAGCGTGCCTGCGTGGCCCACATCACGCCGTCCGAGCACGCGCCGCATGCGGCCCACGACGTCGTGGCTGCTGAGCCCTTTTGGCTTGTCGACCAGATACACACCGTCGCTCACGCGGGCACCATCGCTCACGCGGGCACCTCTAGGCGGAGAACGGGGTAGGCGTCATCGCCTGAGTTACGTTGAAAGCCAGCTGCAATGTACGTGCTTTGTACACCCATCATAAGCGCAGCATCGTGGGCGCGCACGCCGCCGGATGCGAGAGATGCTGCTGGGAATGCGAGGACCGCGAGCGCTCCAGCGGCACGTGCAAATCCGGGAATGCTGTCAACCAGTGCTCGATGCACGCCCGCATTGCGCGCCTCCTCACGCACGTACACACACGCAACGGCGAGGGTGTTGTCGCCCGTGAGCGCAAGGCGCTTGTAGGTCCCGTGGGTTGTGAGCTTGGACATGGCGCCAAGGGGGGCGAGGCGCATCCACCCAATCGCGACGTCACCTTGAAGCGCGATGAGTCCTGGCGAAGGGCCAGTGCATTCCTCACGCACAGCCGCCGCGTTGTCTTCGCCACTTGTGGCGCATTGTGCGAACCATGCGTTCTTGTCGCCGCCAAAGAACCAATAGCGACAATAACATCCGTGTTCATTGCCCAGAAGATCCGCCAGCGTATTCGCATGCTCGGGGCCAACGTGTGCGATATGCACGTTTTGATCTACTGATGACGTCATCGTGCGGCTTTACCCGCATCAGAACGCGTGCCGTAGGGGTCATCTGCGGGCTCGTACTCGGGTGCTGGGCCAGTGGGCACACGCGGCACGTGTTTGGGGCAACCCCAAGCTGCAACACAAAGAATGGCAATCACACGGAGCGACGATCTAGACACGAAGTCCAGGTATCACGAGGCTACCCGTCATGGACTGGTCAATCGCCCCGCGACGCGCGTTGCCTCGGAGTCGTCACGGTTTGCCTGGCGGCGGCGCACCGTGGACTTTAACCTCGTCCACCGAGCGAGATACAAGCGCGGTGAGGGGCTTTAGACCCGGGTCAGAACAGACTGCCCGTGTGTCCCGGGCGAGGTCTCGTCACGGGCGCTGCCGCCACGGGCCGAGTTTCATTGTACTTCGGCAGGCCAACCTGGCGGGCCGTACGCTCCAGCAGCTGCTTTGCCAAGTCGGCATAGGGCCCGACTCCGCGCATGCGCGACACTGGCCGCCTGTGGGAGTTTTCGCTCGGATGAATGTCTCTCAGGCGCGCCATGATCTTGTCGGCACGCAAAGGGAACGCTTCCCGTAGTCGCTTCTCAAACACGGCATGAGAACTACCTGCAAGATGCAGCATTCCCCAGAGGTACCCAGTCGCGCCGGCGCCGTGGGCGGCCCGCATCAGAGGTAGAAGCTCGGACTCACTAAGCTCGGGGATGAAAGGAGCAACGCTGATGCCCACAGAGAGGCCGCGGGCCCGCAATCGCTCAATGGTACGCACACGGCGTTCCGGCACGGCCGCAAAAGGCTCAAGTGCGCGCGCGATCTCACGGTCCCAAAAAGGGCAGACTGATGCTCACATGCAAGCCGCACTGCGCGTGGATCTCGGCGAGCAGATCGATGTCACGCTCGATAAGCGCGCTCTTCGTGATGATGCCCACCGGCACGTCGTGCTCCAGGCACACTTTGAGGCAGCTTTGCGTGATCTTGTACGTGGCCTCCAGCGGTTGGTAGCAATCGGTGGCGCCGCTGAAGAGTAGGTATTCGTCTCGCAAATCGTGTTTGCGCAGGTACTCGTCGAGGCGTTTGGGGGCGTCCGGTTTGATGACCAGCTTGCGCTCGAAGTCGGTGCCCGCGCCAAAGCCCCAATACTCGTGGTAAGGCCTCGCATAGCAGTATGCGCAGGCGTGCAAGCAGCCCTGGTAAGGGTTGACGCTGTAGCTGGCGGGGATGTCTTCGCTGTCGTTCTTTGAGACCACGTTCTTTGCGTTGTCTGTGTAGACTGCAAGTTGCGCCTTGGGGCGCTCGCCGGGCTCGTACTCCATGCCCATATGCGCGAAGGGATTGGGCGGATTGTGTAGCTCTCGCATCTTGGCGACCTCAGAGTGACACTGGTCGGGCGTTCAGTCAATGGCCGCTCAGCCCTTGCACAAGTTCTGCACAATGTTGTCGCAGCATGGCCTCTGGCTCTGAGCGTACGGCTCGCGTACACGTCGCTGTATGAGCTCTGCACGTTTCAATCACGCCCTTGCCATTGCCGTGACTGGAGGCTTGCTCCTCGCATGTGCAGGCGCCATGCAAAAAGCCGCCCAAGTGCCGGATGCGCCTGTGGCACGCACGTTGGATGTGCCGGCGTTCGAAGCCAAGACCAAACGGGCGGACTTTGCTGTGGTTGCCGTTACGCCCACGGGGCCGTTGCCACAGGGTGACTATGAGACGGACGACGCGGCGCGCGCCACCGAGGTGGCCATCACGTTCAACCGCGCGATGACGGAGCTCGGCGCAGCGGGCGACAGCGTGCCCGACGTCGCAGTCGTTCGCACCGAGGGCGGCGCGGTGGTTGCCGGCACATGGCGATGGATGGGCACTCGGACCGCAGTGTTCGATGCGCGGCCTCGCATGCAGTATGCAACGAAGTACAGCGTGAATCTGAACCCGAGCGTGAAGTCGCTGGACGGCGAGAGCATGGCCAGCCCTGTCGCGCACAACTTTACTTTCTCCACGCCGCCCGTGCGGCTCGAGAACGCCTCGGCAGCAGGCGAGTACGACAGCGCACTCACGCCGGGCGCCAAGTTCTTGATGCGGTTTTCGCAGCCAGTGGATGTGGTCATGGCTGGCGCCCATACGGTGGTTATGGTCGGGAAAAAGCGCATCAAGGTGCGTGCGGAGCGCAACCCCAAGGCGCTCACGGACACCCGCACGGTGCTCGTGACACCGAGCCAAAAACTGCCGCTCAACAGCCGCGTGGTGGTGCAAGTCGACGCAAAAATGCGCGGGCTTGAGGGCACCCTTGCGAGTGACGACAAGGCGGAGGAGAGCTTTCACACCTACGAGCCGTTGCAGATCACGGCGAGCTGCGACGGACAGACAGGCAAGCTGAGCACCTGCATCCCCAAAGGCGACGTTTACCTGCGTACCAACAATGCGGTGAGCGAGGCAGAGATGCGCGCCGCGCTGCGCGTAGATGGCAAGCCCGTCGACTGGAAGGGGCGGGGCGCGGCCGAGAAGGGCGCGCGGTCCAGCTATTTCACGGTGCCGGTGGTCTTGCTGCCCCGCTCATCGTGCGTCGTGTCGCTCGCTGCACCAGTGCACGATCGCTTTGGCCAGACTGTGAGCGGCGCCAAATCGTTTAGCTTCAACACGCGCGACTACGACCCGGAGATTCATGTGGGTGCACGTAGCGGCGTGCTCGAGGCGCTGAGGCCCGCATCGACGCGTGTGGTGCACATCAAGGCACTGAACATGCCGCGCTATAAGATTGAGACGGCGGTGGTGCCCGAGGACCTGCATGCGGACTTGGGCACCGGGGGGGCGCTGCCGGAAGAAGCGCATCTAGCTTGGAAGAGCCGTATCGTGTCGCCACGTGGACCTCGCAACGCGGCCCAGCACGAGAGCGTTTCGATTGATGAAATGCTGGCTCCCGCGGGTGATCGCGGTACGGTGGCGCTGCGCATAAGCCACGGTGAGGGCAAGCAGAGGGCGCAGGAGAACTACGTACTGCACGTGACGGACCTGGCGCTCACGGCCAAGTTTAGCCCCTTCGGTAGCGAGCTTTACACCACGCATCTCGCAACGGCGCAGCCCTATGCGGCCTCTGTCGTGCGGCTGATGGTACGTGACGACAAGGTGAAGCTTGCCAGCTGGCGTGAGCAATGGCGCGGGCAGAGCGACACCACGGGCAAGGCGGTCATGCCGGCTCTTGCCAAGAGCGTGTGCGCGGAGTCGCGCTGCGTGCTGCTTGCGTCTGCGGGCAACGACACGGCCGCACTCGACTACAACGACTACAAAGCCAGCGGCGCGCCCGCGGCCGACTTGTACCCGGATGAGCGCATGGGCACGATCTTCACGGAGCGCGACCTGTACAAGCGCGGTGAGACGGTGCGCGCAAAGGCTGTGCTGCGTGCGCTGGCCAAAGCCGGCAACCAAGTGGTGCCGGGCGAGAGCTACATGGTGACCGGCGCGCTCAGCGACGGCGATGCCAAGTCGCCGCTCTTCAAGAAGGAGCTCAAGACGGGCGCGTTTGGAGACTTCGCGTTCGACGTGGAAATTCCCAAGTCCGCAAGCCTCGGAGACTTGTCACTTAGTGTGGTGGGGCACGACATCACGGTCAACCACAGCGTCTCCATTACGACCTACCGTCCGGCGGCGTTCAAGGTGGCCGTGGATGCCGAAACGCCTAGCGCCATGCCAGGCGACGCCATCTCCTTTGTGGCACGCGGGAGCTACCTGTTTGGTGGCGGCATGAACGGCGCCAAGACCCATCTGCGCGCCACCTGGGGCAACACCAGTTTCTCGCCGCCTGGCGCAAGCGAAGCGCAGCTCTTGGTGGGGGACAATGCCCGTGACGACGAAGAACACGGAGCCGACGAGGAGGCGCGCGTGCTCAGCGAGAGCGACGTGGAGCTCAACACAGAGGGTGAATGGCGCTTGTCGCTCAAAGCGCCGCAGCCAAAACACGGGGCGCCGCTGAGCGTGATGGTTGAGGCCGACGTAGAAGACTTCACTCATCAGCATGCAGGCGCCGAGGCAAGCAGCATCGTGCACCCGGCCGATTTCTACATGGCGCTCAAAGAGCCCGAGACGGCGGTGTACGTGCCGGGGAAATCGTTCCGAAGTGAGTACGCTGCATTGAATGTAGACGGCACGCATCGTGCCGGTGTGCGCGCCGTAGTTGAACTTGTGAAGCGTGTAAATTCGTGTGTGACTGAAGACAATGGCGACATGGGCGCCTCGCGCCGCTGCGTGCGCAAAGACACAGTTGTGGGTCGCTGCGACGTCGTGACCACGGCGGGCTTGGTGAGCTGCGATCTCACGCCCGCGAAGCCTGGAGAATACATGCTTCGTGCCGCCGCCAAAGACGCCAAGGGCCGCACGAGCATCGCCAGTGCCAGCATTTACGCTTGGGGCGATGGCGAAGACGCTTATGCCTCGGACAACGGCGGCGCGGTCACCCTTGTGGCCGACAAGCGCGATTACAAACCTGGCGACAAAGCGAGCGTGTTCGTGCGCATGCCCTTCACCGAGAGCGACGCCATCGTGAGCATCGAGCGCGCCGGCGTCTACACAAGCTTCCGCACGCACTTGGCCGGCGCCATGCCGCATGTCGAGCTCCCGATCACGGGCGACATGGGGGCAGGCGCTTATGTTGTGGTGGAGCTCTTGCGCGGCCGCGTGGGCGAGAGCAAGGGCGTCGACGTGGGCGCGCCGCAAGCCCGCTATGGTCATGTGTCCTTGCCCATCGATGTGGCCGCGCACAAGCTGGCTGTGACCGTAGAAGGTGTGCAAAAAAGCTATGCACCGGGCGAAAAAGTAGAGCTCGACGTACAAGTCCTGGCGCAGGGAAGCAAGCCCGCAAGCGCTGGCCTCACCGTGTACGCCGTGGACGAAGGCGTGCTCATGCTCAGCGGGTACAAGACCCCCGACTTGCTCGCGCGCTTCGTGATGAATCCGGGGTACCACGTGAGCAACCTGGATTCCCGCGAGCAGCTCGCGCCGCTGTTTATGCCCTATGACCCGAGCGCTGGCGACAAGGGCGGGGACGGCGGCGGCGGCGGCGACGAAGGCTCATCAGGCGCGCGAAAAGACTTCCGGAGCACGGTGTTCTTTTCGCCCGACTTGGTCACCGACAGCCGGGGCAAAGCGC
>JAYWGI010000100.1:0-3031 GCA_043779025.1 Myxococcales bacterium | reverse complement strand
GCGCCGCCCCAATGTAAGCAATTACGCTGCGATCGCGAGCGAACCCACCCGCTACAGAAGTGTGCCACGCGGCACACTCACGACCTAAATGTCGCGGTGCTCACGGCGTGTATTCTACAGATAGTATGGTAAATGTCATGTCTCCCGCGGGCCGCTTGAGCACAAAACTTTGGCCCAGTTTCTTGCCGAGCAACTGGGCGCCCAAAGGGGAGCGGTAGCTAATGCGGCCGTGGGCGGCATCGATCTCGTCGGGGCCCACCAAGCGGTAATGTCGCTCTTCGCCTTCCTCGTCCTCGAGCTTCACGCGAGCACCAAAGTAGACCTTGCTTGGGTCGGGGCAGCTGCTGGGCGAGGGCGTGACAATCGCGATGTCGTCCAGGCGCTGGATCAAAAAGCGCATGCGCCGGTCGATCTCTCGCAGCTTCTTTTTCCCATAAATGTACTCGGCATTCTCGCTCCGGTCGCCCTGCGCAGCGGCGTCAGCCACCTCTTGCACTACCTTGAGGCGCGTGACGGTACGGAGCTGAATCAGCTCGTCGCTGAGCCGCTGCGCGCCCTCGCGTGTGATGTAGGTTGTCATTAGCCGCCGCAGAATTGTCCCACACGCCCGGGATTTCTGTAAACTGCCGACTGAACCCATGAAGAACTCCATGCGCCTCTCGCTTGCCGCCCTATTGACGCTTCTTTCAGTTGCCTGTGGACACAAGGCTCCGCCACCCGCGGCCGAGCCCGGCACGGTCGAGCAGGATGACGCGGGGGCCACCCCGGCCGAGGCCGCCAAGTCCTTGTTCGAGCGGTTGGGAGGAGAGGCCTCGTTGCAAGCGATTGTCGCCACGTTCTCAGCCAACCTTGTAAGCGACAAGCGCTTCGCCAAATCGCACGCCAAGCTCAAGGGGCCGAAGCTTGAGGCTTACAAAGCTGCACTTTACACGCAGCTTTGCGAAGCCTCCGGCGGCGATTGCAAGCTTGAGGGCACGCCCGTCAAAGACGCTCACAAGGGCATGAAGCTCGCCGACAGCCAGTGGGAGGCCTTTGCGCAGGACTTCGGCCTCGCGCTCGACGAGAACAAAGCCGGCGAGTCGGAGAAGACCGACTTGCAAGCCTTGCTCACCAGCCTCAAGGCCGACGTCGTGGCCGGTAAGTAGTTTGTCGGTACTCATCGTTTGAGAACACAAAGAGGGGGGTCTCGCCAGCGTGTGGCGAGACCCCCTCTTTGCGTCATCATCATGGAGGCGCTTGCTACTCCGCTCTTTACTCGCCGGCGGCGAGCAGCTGCTCTTCGGGCGGAGGCGCGACAGCTTTGTAGGTGCAGCCTTCCTTGACGCATTGGCGCATGGGCTTGGCCTTGGTGCCGGCTGCGACCACGAAAGCCGCGCCGCAGTCGGGGCAGGGCACGGGGATCGGGCGCTGCCAGAGCTTGAAGTCGCACTTCACACTCTCCTTGGCGTAGTTCGCGCAGCCGAAGAACGAGCGCGCGCCACGCTTCTTGGACTTGATCTCGATGAGATCGCCGGCGCACTTGGGGCAGGGCACACCGAGTGGAATGGGCTTGGCATTCTTGCATTCGGGGTAGCCCGAGCATGAGAGAAACTCGCCGTAGCGGCCACTGCGGATGACCATGGGTTTGCCGTCCAAGTCGCACACGTACTGCGTCTCGCGTACGGGCTCGGGCGCGCCGTCGCTCCCTAGGTTACGTGTGTTTTTGCAGGGTACTTTGGCGCTGTAGTTGGAGCAGCCCAAGAACCAACCGTTCTTGGACCAGCGCTTCATCATGTTGCCGGCGTGGCACTTGTCGCACTCCTCGCCAGTGTCTTCAGGCGCCGGCGCCCATCGCTCGCCCTTGGCCGCGGCGTCCAGCTCGGTCTTGAACTTGCCATAGAACCGGTTGAGCAAATCGACGCGCTTCTCCTTGCCGGTGCTCACTGCATCGAGCTCTTCCTCGAGCCCCGAGGTGAACGTCGGATCCATGAAGCCCATGGAGCCCAGCATGAGGCCGTCGATAACGCGCGTGCCCAGCTCGCTGGGGCGGAACGTGCGGCCCCCGTCTACCTTCTCCACGTAGTCGCGCGCTTGAACCTTGCTAATGGTTTCGGCGTAGGTGGAAGGCCGGCCGATGCCGCGTTCTTCAAGCTCTCGCACCAGCGAGCCCTCGTTAAAGCGCGGAGGAGGCTGCGTGAACTTTTGATCGGCCAGCACACCGGGCGGCGCTTTGAGAAAGAGCTTCATGGCTTCGTTGAGGGCAGGCAGTTCGCCATCCTCGTCCTCGCCGCCGCCCACTTTGCGCTCGCCGCTGGCGGGGGTTTCTTCTTCGCCTGCGAGCACTGGGCTTTCTTGGCCTACGCCGTAAGCGGCGAGCCAGCCTGCGAATTTCAGCACGCGGCCACTGGCGCGAAGTGTGTAAGATGTACTCTTGGCCGTGGCTGTAATGTCGGCCGCAGTTTGGTCATAGATGGCATCCGCCATTTGGCTCGCGACGAACCTGTCCCAAACCAGCTTGTAGAGCTTGTATTGCTCCTCTTTTAGGTAGCGCTGCACGCGCTCGGGCGTGAGCTCAATGGAGGTCGGGCGGATGGCTTCGTGCGCTTCTTGCGCGCTGCCTTTGGACTTGTACACATTGGGCGACGCGGGCACCGAAGCCGCGCCGTATTCTTTGCCGATGTATTCGCGCAGCTCGGCGATGGCCTCGGGCGCCACGCGGGTAGAGTCGGTACGCATGTAGGTAATGAGACCCAACGTGCCCAGTGTTTTTCCAAGGTCCACGCCCTCATACAAGCCTTGGGCGATCTGCATCGTGCGCTTGGCGCCAAAGCCCAAACGGTTGGCGGCGTCTTGCTGGATTTTGCTGGTGGTGTACGGGCTCGTGGGGCGACGACGGCGCTCACTCTTGACGACTTTGGTGACCTGGTAGCTGGCGGTCTCCAAGTCCTTCTTTACGGCTCCGGCCGTCTTGCCTTCGACAACCTCGATGCGCTTTCCGTCCTTGTGCGACAGCCGCGACAGGAAGGCAAAACGAGATGAGGGGTCGGTCACC
>JAYWGI010000099.1:0-3033 GCA_043779025.1 Myxococcales bacterium | reverse complement strand
CCTTAGGTTCCTTCTCGTTGCAACAGCATGGCATCGCCATAGGAATAAAACATGTAATTTGCACTTATTGCATGCGCGTAGGCGGCGCGCATGCGCTCCGTTCCCGCAAAGGCGTAGACCAGGGCCAGCAGTGTGGATTCTGGCAGGTGGAAGTTGGTCAGCATGGCGTCCACCGCGCGAAACGCGTAGCCCGGTTGAATCAGCAAGCGGGTTTCACCGCTCGCGGCCTCCACCTCACCCGTACGTGCCGCCGCGCTCTCCAGCGCACGCACCGCGGTGGTTCCTACAGCAAGAATGGGGCGGCCCTCGGCGCGTGCTTGGCGCACGGCGCATGCGGTTTCCTCGCCCACCTCGTAGCGCTCCGAATGCATGGGGTGCTCATCCAAGTCTTTGGCCGTCACCGTCTTGAATGTGCCTGCCCCCACGTGCAGCGTGACCTCCGCAAAGTCGCAGCCGCGCACTCGAAGGGCCGCCATCAAGCGCTCGGAGACATGAAGCCCGGCGGTGGGCGCAGCAACCGCACCATCGTGCTTGGCGAACACGGTTTGATAGCGCTCGGCGTCGGCCGCGGTGGCGTCGCGCGCGATGTACGGCGGCAGTGGCATGCGGCCCTCCGCGCGCAGAGCATCCTCGACGCGCGCATCGTGCGTATGTGTAAAATGCACGTGAAATGTGCCGCGCTCGGCCGCGCTTGCGCCAACGCGGCCATGCAATTGCGCGAGCGCCCCAAAGGCGATCACAGCGCCTTCGGACAAGCCCTTCGATGCACGGCCCATCGCGATCCATGTGTTGGGGGCGCTGGGGCTCGAGATGTCTTGCAGCAGGAAGATCTCTGCCTTGCCGCCCGTCGCGAGCTTCTTCCCGATGAGCCTTGCGGGAATCACACGCGTATTGTTAAGCACCACCAGAGTGCCCGGAGCCACGAGGGACGGCAGGTCCAGTACCTGCTTGTCGTGCAAGGCATTGCGTGCAACATGCAACAAGCGTGCGCCATCACGCTCCGCGGGGGGCGTGAGCGCAATGCGGTCTTCGGGGAGGTGGTAGTGAAGCTCCGAGAGCTTCAAAAAGCGACGCCAAGGTGCAAGCGTACGGTGTGCGCCATGCTGGTCTTGTTGGCGTCGTTTGGAGGCAAGTAGTCGAGGCCGCCCATGGGGAAGAATGCGCCATACTGCAACAGGGTGTAGAGGCCCGCCATCTTGGCGGGGTCGTCGTTGAGCACACCATCCTTGGCCTGAAAGTATAGCTGGGCATTGAACTCGACGCCCAAGTCGCGTGAGTGGCCTGGCGCTTGTACAAACTCACTGGCGCGAACCCATTGCAGCGACACACCGCCGCCCAGCTTTTGGCCATTGGGCTTGCGCACGAAGTCGTAGTCGGCGCCCGGGCGCATGTAATAGGTGCCGTCGACGCCGCCCAAAATGCGGCGGTGAAAGATGAGGTCGGTGTTGTAGCCGCGGTTAAACGCGAAGGCATTCGACGTGCACGAGGTGCTCGCCGCGGAGGTGCAATTGCGTTTGAGCGAGGGCGCCCATGAGTCGCCTTGCGCCCAGCCGCCCATAAACGACAAGCGCAACTTGTCCTCAGCGAGTCGCCAATCCATTTCCACTGCCACGCCCGCCGTGCTGACGCCTGTGCGATCGCTTGGGTCTTGGCTCCACGACGATTTGCTTAGGTTGTTCACGTAGCCGTGGGTCCACGCGGCCTCGACCTCCAAGCGGAACTTGCCCTTCAGGAACTGCGCCCAGAGATCGTGGGTCAGAAGCATGGAGTCGCGTTGCTCAAAGCCGGCGTTCACGTTGTTGGGGCTTAGGCCCTCGGCGCTGACGGCCAAATCTTGCGCCTGATACATATTGTAGATGCCGCCGTTAAGCACCCACTCGCCCTTGGCAAGTTTGAGGCGCTGCATGTCGGCGGGGGTCTTCTTGGCGATAAACAACGATAGCTGCGTGAGGTTCACGCCGTTGGCCACGTTGTACGGCTGACCGTTGTTGGCATCTTGCATCGCGGCCGTTGTGGGGCCTGTGTTGGCCAAGTCCCACGCGCCCCCGATGTAGACGTCACTGCCGCGAAGCGCGGTCGTAAACTGAATACGGTCGAAGGTGGTCTGGTAGTCTTGGTCGAGGCCGTTGCCGGCGTTCATGACCATGCCCAAGCCCCAATGTGCTGGCATGCGACCGAAGCGCAGTTGTCCCACAGGGGTAGTGTACTCGGCCCACGCGCGCTTGAAGTTGAGCGAGTTCTCCGGAGTGTTTTGGGTGGAAGAACCCAAAGAGCGCAGACCGGCGCTGTCGGGCGTGGAACCCAGCACGAGGTTGTCCAGGGCGTCCACCTGCATGAGCACGCGCAGGTTGTCGCTGATGTGCAGCTCGGGCGCCAAGCGCACGCGCATGTTGGCACTGCGCTGCGCTTTGGAATCGCACGCACTATTGCCGTTGCCGCCGCAAAGATTGGCGCCTTGGGTTGTTCCGGCGGTATCTTTGTAGACAAAGTCCGCAGGCGGCGCCCACAACGCGGTACCTGCGCCGGGAACGTCAACGCGGCCAAGCGCGAAGTTGTGAAACCATTCGCCGCGCACGCGCAAGTAACCATGCAGCTCCACCGAGGGCCGCGCGTGCGTCCACCAGTCGTCGCTGTAAACCTCCGCGTCGCCCACCATGTTTTGCGCGCCACCGGGTACCGTGAGGGACTTGGGGGCTTGGGCTGCAGCGACGGGCGCGGCCGGCATTGAAGTCGCGGGGGCCATGCTCGGAGATGCGGCGGGCGGCGCCTCTACTACGGCCTCAGCTGCGCGCGCAGAAGCTGAGTAGGACAACGCGTAAATTGCGAAGAGCGGAGTGAGGGCGGACCGGAGCGCTTTCATGCCCGGCGGGGCTTACCACGGGGCTGCCCCGTGGCGCGGCCTAAAATAGGCTTTGGCGCTATCGCTTGGAATCTGCCACGGCCTTCTTAAAATTGGGGCTGGCTTTGAAGGTCACAACGCGCCTCGCAGAGATGGTTTTTTCTTCCATCGTGCGCGGGTTGCGGCCGACGCGC
>JAYWGI010000098.1:0-3043 GCA_043779025.1 Myxococcales bacterium | reverse complement strand
GCTACTGAGCCAGTAGTGCCGCGATGCGCGCCAAGCCTTCGCGGATGCGCGCTTCGCTTGTCGCATAACTAAACCGTACGTAGCCTGGGGCGCCAAATGCGGAGCCCGGAACGCACGCGACGTGGGCGTGTTCAAGCAGCAACATTGCCAGCACATCGTCCCCCGTGACGCGCGTTCCGGCAATGGTGCATCCTACAAGTTCCGACACGTTTGCGAAGGCATAGAACGCACCCTCAGGCATGATGCACTGCACGCCAGGCAGGGTGTTCAGTCCGTCGACCATGACGCGACGGCGAGCGGAAAAGCTCGTAACCATGGCACTCATCGCATCCGCGGGGCCACGCAGTGCCGCCTGCGCCGCGGCTTGTGCGGCCGCAGTCGCATTGGTGGTGCTCTGCCCCTGCACGGTGTCGATAGCTTGGGCCAGCGCGGCCGGCGCGATGCTCCACCCGATGCGCCATCCTGTCATCGCGTGGCTTTTGGACACGCCGTCAACGATCACAATGCGGTCGCGGAGCTCGGGGGCCACGGTGGCCAACGAGACTTGATCGAAACCGTCATACACCAGCTGTGCGTAGATTTCGTCGACGACAACCCAAAGGTCGTGCCGCGCAACCACGTCGGCCAGCGCACGAAGTTCTTTTTGGGTGTATGCTGCACCTGTTGGGTTCGAAGGGCTGCAGAGCACGAGCGCCTTGGTGCGTGGCGTGATGGCGGCCTCCAGCGCGTCGGCGCGCACTTTGAAGTGCTCCTGCATGCGCGTTTCGATCACGATAGGCGCTGCGCCCATCATACGTACCTGCTCCGGGTAACTCACCCAGTAGGGCGCGGGCACAATGACCTCGTCACCCGGCTCAAACAACGCGAGCGCCACGTTGAACAGCGCGTGCTTCGCGCCTACGGAAACACAGATCTCGGAGAGTGCCGGCTTGTAGCCACGCCGCCGTTCGCAATCCGCCGCGATCGCTTCTTTGAGCGCGGGGGTGCCGCTTACGGCCGTGTATTTTGAGGCTCCCGCGCGGATGGCATCGATAGCCGCATCCAGTACAAAACTTGGCGGTTCAAAATCCGGTTCACCCACGCCAAACGAAACCACATCCATGCCGCTTGCACGCATGGCCGCCGCCTTGGCATTGATGGCGAGAGTGATGCTGGGTTGTACAGCCGCAAGTCGTAACGCAAGCGTGGTGGGCATATCGCTAGAGAAACTACAGGCAAGCGCCAAGCCGCTGCAAGTGCCGCATCGCTCGGAGCCGTCAATTCGGTACGGTCACGATCACAGGGACTTTTTGGTCGAGCGCGTTTCCGTTCTGCAGTTTGCCGAGGGTGTTGCTCCCCCAACATTTGAACGTGCGGCTGGCGCCGGAGCCGACCAACGCACAGCTTGCGCCATCACCCACGAACAGCGCCGACGCTCCCGAGCCTAACTGGTCCACCGCGACCGGGGTCGTCACGTATGAGCCAGCGCCGGTGCGCACAACGTTGTCCCCGAGCGCGCCATAAGCCGAGCTTCCCCAGCAAAAGACGCCACCATTGTCCTTGATTGCGCAGCTGTGTGCCCCGCCGGCCCCCACAGAAAGTGCGCCGGGCGATACCGTGCTGACCGGTGCAGGGAGGTCGACCAACCGGGTCGTGACTGGTTGGGCCACCTGCCCTTCTCCGTTTCGGCCCCAGCAAAGCACCACCCCGTTCACCCCGAGAGCACACACGTGCTGCCCCTCAGGGGACATTGAGATCGAGGCCACTTTGCCTTGAGTGTTGACAAGAATCGGCTCCGCCGAATTCGAAAACTTGTCCGCGCTGTTCTTCTTGGGGACCACCGAGTAGCCCCAACAGTATACATCTCCTGAGGCGGTCAGCGCACATCGCGCCTCTGCGCCCCCTGCCAACCGAATCGCCAGAGCAGGCAGCGTGACCGCGCCCGGCGTTACTCCGGTGCCCCAACACGTTGTGGTCGGGGCCTTCACCGCGCAGCCATAGTTAAAGCCCATTGCAGCATCTGTGACTCCGCTCTCGAATCCCGTGAGGGCGTGCATGGGAAGGAAAGGTGTGGACTCGTCCGTCGCACCTTGGCCAAGTTGAAGGTTGTCGTTGTTCCCTGCGCAGTGCAGACCGAGCTCTGACACGCCCGCAAGCACACACACATTGGCGCTCAACACCCACATCTTCCTGACTTTTGGTGGAAAAACGATGGTTTTGAGTTCGAGCGAAAAGGTGTTGGTTAACGGGTTCCCAAATTCGTCCTGGCTGCCGCTTGGGTAAGTTGCGAACAAGGCCCCCTCGCAGCGCGGCACACCCGATGCGCCCACGAAACACGAGCCCGCTGGGCCAATTGACGCAAATGGTTGAATCTCCTCCTGGGCCGAGGAGTCTTCCCTGGCGGGGTCGGTGCCTCTATCGCTGTTCGTGACCACCCCGCCGTCGCTGAGCCGGATCGCTCCGTCGCTCAGTCGCACCTCGCCAGGGCGCAGACCGGGCGCACCCGCTGCAGAGGTATAGGTCATCCCGCAGGCCGCATGCAGCAGCAGCGCGGCGGGGAAGAAAAAGACGATTCTAGAAACCGAATTAACGCTCACACGTGCAGTGTACTGCCGGAGTTTGCGTGGCGCTACGAAGCGTCGGTTTTGTCGGTGGGCTTGTCGCTGCTTGCCAGCTGCTTGTCCCGAGCGGCTTTGAGGTCGTCCTCGCCCGCGTCGCGCACGCCTTGTTTAAAGTTGCGGATGCCCTGGCCCAAACCCTTGCCGATATCGGCGAACTTCCCGGCTCCGAAAAGCACCAAGAATGCAACTGCGATCATGATGATTTCGCCGGTACCAAGGTTCATAGGTTAAGCGATACCAGCCATTTCTGTTGATTGGCAAGAAGCCTGACCGGTGGGGAGACCAAGAAGCTGACCCGTTGGCAAGAATTGTGACCGGTGCGCCGAGGGCGTGGTACTTTCTCTTCCGATGAATCGATCGCTCTTTGGGTCTAGGTCCTTTATGGCCGTCGCTTTTCTGCTCACGGCTGCTCGCGCGGCGTCGGCCGATCAGATTGTGACCAC
>JAYWGI010000097.1:0-3046 GCA_043779025.1 Myxococcales bacterium | reverse complement strand
AGCGGCCTGCAAGCTCGCGCACCGCTTCCACAAAAGACAGGCCGTCCTGCTTCATCAAAAAATCAATGACGCCGCCGCCCTCTTTGCAGCCAAAGCAGTAGTAGCGACCGCGCTCTCGGCTCACGTGAAACGAGGGAGACTTCTCCCGATGAAACGGACACAAGCCCACATACGAACGCCCACGCAGCTTGAGCGTGGGAATGGCTTCGGAAAGCACAGCGACGATGTCTGCGCGTGCTTTCACGTCGTCGATGGAGCGTTTTTCGATCATGTTTTGAGGATTGCGCCGCCGAGGCGGGGTTCACGCACCTAATGCGCCAACCGCCTTGCGCGCAAGGCGGTTGGCGCCTACGCAAAAAAGTGTTGGCGCCGGTTTACACTTTTGGCACCTCAGGCGTCTGGACTCACATGAAACAGCTACTCCTCCCCCTCCTCCCTCTGATCTTGGCGCAAGCGGCCTGTGGCGCCTTGCCCAGCGACGACAACAAGGCGCCGGTTCTCGATACGCTCAAGGGCGAGATTCGCACGCAGACCACGGGCCTTAGCCCCCGCAATTTGCGCATCGCAATGGTTTGGCACGACGCTCGCGGAAACTTCACGGCGGCCGAAGACCTGGCCATCACCCCGCGATTTCCGGCTGGGTTTCAGCTTAACC
The DNA here is from genome assembly GCA_043779025.1 of Myxococcales bacterium. GTDB lineage: Bacteria > Myxococcota_A > Polyangia > Polyangiales > Polyangiaceae > JAAFHJ01. Next base: position 2,391 of record JAYWGI010000097.1, on the reverse strand, counting down.
TCAGCGCACCCCCTCCTGCGTCAGCGATGATCTCTTTCGCTTCCGACTTGGAGCCGCTATACAAAGCCGACGCTAGTACCCCTGAAGCCGTGCACGCCGCCATGGGAGCGCTGGTTGCCTATGATGATCGCAATGGCAACGGCAAGCTCGACCTAGTGGCCGCCGCAGCCACCGACTTCGTCGACACCATTGTGGGAGCAACGTCCGACGCTCGTGTGGTCTACATCGATCGCATGAGCGCCTTGGCCGCCAGTGCGGTACGTGTCGCCGGCACTGACAACAAACTTTTGGGCGACGACGGAAGTCGTCCCGTGCTTGGCTATAACGTCGTGATTGCCACCACGCGGGTGTCTGGCGATTCCTCCGTCCGTAGCATCGCTTGGAGAACGGCTGCAAATGCGGAGTTGGTGATGGATCTCACCCCGAGCCCCGAGCTCGATGGGTTCATGTGCGAGGGCTACGACGGCAGCAGTGGTGCGCCCCAAAATCCTGATGGTCCTACGCCGAATCCAGATGCCCCTATCCTGGCCCCCGGGCGCCCAGGAGGCGGCACCACGGGAGGCAATCCCGACGCCCCGCCGGTGGACCCGAATCAAGCAGCCTACTATCCCGCGCCAAACGACCCAAGTTTGGCTTGCACACTGGACGGCACTGCGTTCACGTACGCTGCGCCTGCATGTGCTGAGGCTCCCCCGAGCACCCCAGTAGAGCGCGCATGCGGTGGGGACAGCACAAGCGTTTCAAACTGCGCCAGCCCCTCTTGGAGCGCCATACGCCCAACCCCGGTGCCGGCCAACTGGCCCTGCGAAGCAATCAGCCTGCCGGAGTAAGCACCGCGCGTGAGCGAACTTGCTGCACTTTCGCTCGCCGAGCTGTACCGGCGCACGGGGCCTCTGCTCCTGCGCCGGTGCCGCATGTTGCTGCGCGACAAGGGCTTGGCGGAGGACGCGCTGCACGACGTGTTTGTCAAAGCGGTGCTAGGCGACCCGCCGCTCGGCGGAATCGCCGACCCCGTCAGGTACCTCTATCGCGCGTGCGACAACGCGTGCATCGATGTACTCCGCACCAACAAGAGACGCGCATCGCAGCCGCTTGACGACCACTTTGTAGCGCCGCCGGGTGTCGACGTACCGGCACGCGACGCGGTGATCCACGTTCTCAAGAGCCTGAGCGTTGAGGAGCAGCACACCGCGCTCCTGGCCTACGTGGACGGCCTAAGCCTCACGGAAGTTGCGAGCGAACTCGGTGTATCTAGAGTCACCATCCACAAGCGAATTCACAGCATCCGCGCAAAAGCGAGCCTCGCATGAACAACCACCCCTCCCCCTACGAACTCGACGCCTACAGCCTGGGCGACACGCACGCAGACGTGCACGTGCATCTACAATCGTGTGCAGAGTGCACACTCTACGTCGATAGCGTTCAGCAGGAGTGTGATGCAGTCGAGCTTCCCGCGTTCGCGACGAGCCCTGCACCTAGTGCGTCCGCATTTGTGTGGTTGCGCCCCCTCGCCGCAACGCTCGCCGCGGCCGCAGGGCTCATGCTTGTACTCTACACCGCTGCGCCTCGCCACGAGTCCGCGGTGGCAGAGACCACCCGCATCAAGGGCGGGTCGATGGCCGTGGTGCTGCAGCGTGCGGGCATGCAGAGTCGCCACACGGGCGCGCTCACGGTACGGCCTGGCGACGCGCTCCGGGTTGAGTTTTCGCTGGAGCGCGAGCTCGACGTGGCCGTTGCTTTCGCCGGCGACGATGGCTCATGGGTCCCCCTGGGGGCGCCATCTCACTTGGCGCGCGGCACCCATTTTTCGGAGCATGCGCTGCGCTTCGACGCGTCACCAACACCAGGAAAGTTGCTACTCGGAAGCCCACTCGCGCTTGAGAAAGCCCGCATCTCTCGCAGCTCCGAATCGCTCATGGTAGTGACGCTGCGTGTAGACCCATGAAGGCCATACTCCTTGCACTCGCATTGATGATGCTGCCGCTACGCGCGTGGGCGGAGCCTCATCGTATTGTGGTGGCGGTGGGGTCTAACGAGGGCTTGCCCGGCGAGAAACCACTACGGTTCGCCGACAGTGATGCGGCGCGCTTTGCAGATGTGATGCGCACCCACGGATGGACGCCCGCAAAAAATCTCACGCTGCTACGCGCGGCGACCGTGAACGAAGTGCGCACAGCCATGGAGCATGCGGCAGCTCACGCGCAAGGGTTTAATGAGAGTGAGACTTCTTTCTATTTCTACTTCAGCGGCCACGGGGACAGCGAAAGCCTACACCTTGCTGATGGTGTATTTTCTCTTGCAGAACTCGCACGGGCCACGGGCAAAGTTCGCGCGGCATTCAAGCTGGTGGTCACCGATGCGTGCAGAACGCAGCGTTCTAAAGGGGCGCAC
>JAYWGI010000096.1:0-42191 GCA_043779025.1 Myxococcales bacterium | reverse complement strand
GAGTTTACCGCGAACTATTCGGAAACAGGTAGCGGATCCTTGAAGCACACGCGGTTTCGTCCGGTTTGCTTGGCGGTGTACATGCGCGTGTCTGCGATACGTAAGAACTCTTCGGCGTCGCCCGATGCAACCTCCGAGAGGTTGCATGCCCCGATGCTCAGCGTGACGCTCAAAGGCGTAAGCTCAAACGGTACAACAAATATCTCAATCGCGCGGCGGATACGCTCCGCCAGCGCCCCCGACTGCACGGCCTCGGTGGTTCGAGCCAAGATAAAAAACTCTTCGCCGCCGAAGCGGACGAGCACGTCTTCGATTCGAATAAGCTGCAGCAGTCGATCGGCCACACCGCGGAGTACCGCGTCGCCAGCAGCATGGCCATGGGTGTCGTTTACTTTTTTGAAGTGATCGATATCGATACCTAAAAGCGCAAGTTCGCTGCGGTGACGGCGCGCGTAGGCGATCTCCGTGGGCAAGCGGTCCAAAAAATACTTTCGGGTATAGACACCCGTAAGCGCATCTCGGGTAGACGTGTCGTAAAGGCGCTTTCGGAGCAGCGCCTGGGCCACGTCGACGATCTCGAAAGAGGCCTGCACGGAGGCCCCCAACTGCACACGATGCGATGGGCCCAACCGCTGCGCGCCCACCACTTTTTGGGAGTCGACAAACGTGCCATTGGTGGACCCCAAGTCCTCTACGTAGAAGCTGTCCCCTCGCTTGATGAACCGCGAGTGCTTACGACTGACGCCCGCATCGTCGACCCAAAAATCGGCGTCCTGGCCTCGGCCAACCACGCAGTCGCCGACCGCGAGCACCTGAACTTGCCCTGCATTGAACCCGCTGAGCACAGTGAGTATTCCGCAGGCTTCACCACCCAAGGAGGCGAGCGTCGGCACCTTTTCTTCGGTAGGTACATCGTTTTCGTCGATCGATGGGATCGACGAAAGCCGAAAGCCCGACAAGTCTCCCGGCAACAAGGAAGCGCGAGGCTTTACCACCTCGCGTTCGGTCTGATGTTCGGATTTCTTCTCGGCCATCGCGCTTAGTTTTGAGCGTCTCATAGAGAGGGGCGTTGTGGAAGCCCGGGCAACGCTCAAGTGTACATTACACGCGCGGCACAGAACGGTACTGCGCGCGCCACATCAGCCGCCCACCGCTCGTGGAGAGCAGGCGTACGTCCACCGCAAGGTTTTCGTAGCGATAAACGACCTGCCGCTGACTAAAGGGTTTGGCCAGGAGCTCGTCGGTGGAGCCCGCAGTCTGCGCGCTCTGCAAGTTCGGAGCGCCGAAGCGCGAGGCCAGATCTTGAGACGCCGCAGCATAGTGTTCGGCCGCACGCTGTCCGTTGCCAGAACTGTCCGTCAACATGGCATCGATGCCTACAAGCACGCCGTCGGGACGGAAGCGCATAAACAACGAATCGATGGTGCGGTCTGCGCCTGCGGCGCTCGCAACCTCAGAGTCGCGCGGCAGTGCATTGGTGTGTACGTCGGAGCAATCCAAGGCCTGCTCTGAAACCTGCAACTTACACGCAATGTGCGAAGCTGCCGCCCAAGCCAGAACCTCGGACTTTTGCGTTTTCTCGAGCGTGAACCCGAGCACCTGATTGGAAGGCGCTAAGCCAGTGCCACGCATCGTTTGCATGGCATTAACCCGCTGAGCCTCAAGACGCTCAGGGCTTGGATCTTTTCCGCCCACGGGACACATCGCCGACGCCGCCGCAGAGCCGAAGTACTGCAGCCCCAAGTAAGGGAGCAGCGGCCGACCTTTGGGAGTGTGGGCAAAGCCCACCACACCAATGTACGTGACGACAACGCCGGCGATGATGCTCAAGGGCTTCAGGAACCGACGATAGCTACGGGGCGTTGGCGATGTGTTGTTCATGAGCGTGCCTTTCTCAGGTGCCTGTAGCGCAGGTGGTCGTGGGCGATGCTCCGCCTACCGCGCACTTCTTGCCCGCGGAGGTGTCCGGCTTGATGTTGCAGTTGGTGGGTGCGGCACCGGGGGCCGTGATGACTGCGGCCTTCATGCTGGTGCTCGTGAGCGCCGGGGCCACCGCGCCGATGTCGGCCGCTGTGACGCCCTTCGCGGTCAAGACTGCGACCACATCTTCGATAAGCGCATCGAAGTCTTTTTGCGCAATTTTGCTAGGTGCGCTTGCGTGTGCGGCCACCATGTCTCGACAGAGAACGCCGGCCTTGTCCTTGGACCCGGCGTAGCTGGCACCTGGGCAGCCGAAGAGCTCTTGCACTTGGGTGCTCAAGCACTCCTTAACGTGGACCAAGCGGGTTGCATCGCCCGTGGAGCTAACCAAATCCGTGAAGTGCTTGCTGATACGGCAGTCGCCAGCAAGCGCGGTGACCAAGTCCTCCTGGACGATCTTGTCGATGTTGGCGCGACCACCGTACTTGACGCAAGCGCTCTGCGCGGGCGAGCTACACGTGGTGATGCCCGTTGCCGCGGCGCATTTGCCGTCGGCTGAGGTGGTGTCGGGCTGCACATTGCAGTTGGTGGGCGTGGCCGCGGGCGCAGTGATAACGGCAGCTTTCATACCGGGGCTTGTGAGCGCGGGTGCTACTGCGCCGATGTCGGCCGCCGAAACGCCCTTGGCGGTCAGCACCGCGACGACGTCCTCAATGAGCGCATCAAAGTCCTTTTGCGCAATCTTGTTCGGAGCGTTGGCATGCGCTGCAACCATATTGCGGCATGCAGCGCCGGCCTTGTCTTTGGAGCCCTCGTACTTCACGCCCTCGCAGCCGAAAAGCTCTTGCACCTGGGTGCTCAAGCACTCGCTGACGTGAACCAAACGGGATGCGTCGGAGCCGTTGATGAGGTCGGTAAAGTGACGGCTAATGCGGCAGTCACCAGCGAGGGCCGTGACTAGGTCCGTCTGCACGATTTTGTCGATGTTGGCGGCGCCGCCATACTTCTGACAAGCCGTTTGGGGGGTGCCAGAATCTACAGCCGGCGGCATGCCGGAGTCGACGGGCATAATGGTGCCGGTGTCTTTGGTCGGGGTTGTGACCACGGTCTTGTTGTCGTCGCTGCTGCAAGCAGCAAGTAGTCCCAACGAGACGACACTGGATGCCGCTGCGATGAAAATGGATTGGGTGCGTAGTTGCATTTGTGGGCTCTCCTGAAGGACGTCACGCGACGTCTGTGCCCCACGAAGAGAGAATTCCTCCACGTGGATTCGCGTGAGTACGTGCCCGAGCCAAAAGGGTTACCGAAAGAATCGAATTGTTACTTCTGAGGACTTGACAAGGGCTCTGTTGTTGAAAATGACTTTCAACTACGCAACCATCGGTTCATCATAAAGAACGCCACATTGACAGGCCAGGGGCGACAACAGTAGCGCGCTTCACATGATTGCACTTCGCTCCGCTGGCCTTTCTGCAGACGTGTTGGATACCGAACTCGCTGAAGCGCGCAAGCGAGACCTGGATTGGCGCTCGGGCAAAGTATGGGCGTATGTGTACCCCGTCGAGCCCGAGCTCGAGGAGGTGCAGAAGCGCGCCTACAACGCCTATCTCACCGAGAACGCCCTGGACCCAACGGTGTTTCCGTCGCTGAAGCGATTTGAGAACGAGGTTGTAGGCACGAGCTTGTCGCATCTGAACGCGCCGGAGGGCTCAGTGGGGGCGTTCACAAGTGGGGGCACCGAGAGCTGTATGATGGCCGTCAAAGCCGCACGCGACTGGGCGCGCAGCCGAGGCATCGCGGAACCCGAGATTGTGGTTCCCGTAACGGCGCACGCTGCATTCGCCAAAGCGGCGCACTACTTCGACGTTGTGATGCATCTGGTCGACGTGAGCCCCACGACGTACCAAGTCGCGGCCAGCGATATGCGTGCAAAGTGCAACAAGAACACCTGCCTCTTGGTGGCCTCCGCTCCTTCGTACGCCCACGGCGTGATGGACCCCATCACCGAGATCGGCGAGCTCGCCCTGGAGCTCGGGGTAGCGCTTCATGTGGACGCCTGCATCGGCGGTTGGCTGCTTCCCTACTTTGCACGCCTCGGGCGAGACGTGCCGGTGTTTGACTTCCGGGTGCCCGGCGTGACGTCCATCTCGATGGATTTGCACAAGTACGGCTTCTGCCCGAAAGGGGCCAGCGTGGTGCTCTATCGCGAAGCCGCCATGCGCAGTCATCAGGCCTTCGCCTGCGCCGATTGGACAGGCTACAGCGTGGTGAATCTCACGATGTTGAGCAGCAAATCGGGAGGCCCCGTGGCCGCTGCCTGGGCCACACTCAACTACTTGGGCGACGCCGGATACCTGGAACTCGCACGCAAAATGCTCGAGGCCACCGACGTGCTTCTGCGCGAGTTGCCGACCCTTGCAGGGCTGCGTGTACTTGGTGACCCCGTGATGAGTTTGATTGCATTCGAGTCCACGCATGTGAACCCGTTTCTGCTCATCGATGCGATGCGCGAGCGAGGCTGGTTCATGCAGCCTCAGTACAAAACTGCGACGGGCCCCGAGAACATCCATCTCACCATCACGCCGCGCAGCCTCGAACACCTGCCCTTGTTTCTGTCTGATCTCCGTGCGGCCATGACCGTCGCCGAAGGGCGCGCGTTAGGCCCGATGGTGCAACAGCTAGGGCCCATCCTTGCGGGGCTCGATCCGGCGACGCTCACCGACGAGACACTGAACGCCATGCTGGCCATGGGGGGCCTAGGAGGCACCGATTTGCCTGAGCAAATGGCCGAGGTAAACGCCATTCTAAACGAGCTGCCAAAGCCCGTACTCGAAAAACTTCTGAAGACCTTTATCGGCGGCTTGCTCACCCCGGCCAAGGGCTGACCCGGCCTAGCGGGACCGGCGAGGCATTTAACGGCGTGGTCCGCGGAAGCGGCGACGCAACTTCTTGGGCTGAGCCGCAACCGGTGCGGCTGCAGCGACGCCGTAGCGCTCGCGCAGCGCATCCACTTTTTCACGGCCTACGCCGCGCATCAAGGTGTGCACCTCGAGCACATCGAGGGCGGCGCCAAAGAAGTCGGAGCCTTGCCATGTGCGGCCTCGACCTGCCGCAATGGCTGGCAAATGCGTGTAGATGCGGCGGACAGCGTCAGCGACGCGACGTGGCATCGAGACCCGCGCAATGAGGTGCTCCAAAAAGTCTTCGAGCGTCGCGCGCGCATCCGCAGCGCCTGCGACGGCCTCCGCGATGACGTCAAAAAGCAGCACGGTCCACAGCATGAAGTCGTGCGGAACACCATGCTCTTCGATAAATGCATCGAGGGCGTTCATGCGCAGCCAGAAGCGCTCGGCGGGCCCGTTGACAACGCCATGGTCGTCAAGAAAGGCGGCGAGCTCGGGCAACAAGATGTGCATGGCACCGGTATCCCAAAGCAACCACATGGAGTGCTGGGCTTCGCCGCCGCGGAGCAAGCGTACGATCTCCTCGCCCAAGCGAGGACGCGCAGCAAGCGCGATATGATCGCGGTTCGCGAGCATCGAATCGTACACCATCGGGGCAATGCCGATATCGAGCCTCCCGGCAAATTTGACGGCGCGCAGAATGCGAACGGGGTCTTCTTGGAAGCGTACATCGGGGTCGCCGATGGTGCGCAACGTACGCTCTCGCACATGGGCCATCCCGCCTGTCCAGTCGAGCACCTGCTTCCGCTCCAGATCGTAGAACAAGGCATTGAGTGTGAAGTCGCGACGGAGCGCATCTTCGTCGGCTTCGCCAAACGCGTTGTCGTTGCGGATAAGCAGTTCTTCGCCCTCAAAGGGCTCCGGCTCGCCGCGATCACTGGAAGCCTCGATATCACGCGGCAGCGTGGTCTCGGTCTGCGGGTTGCGCCTGAACGTGGCCACCTCGATCACCTTTTGACCAAACACAACATGCGCCAACCGAAAACGGCGACCGATGATTCGACAATTTCGAAACAAGCCACGTACATCTTCAGGCCTGGCGCTTGTAGCGACGTCGAAATCTTTGGGCGTACTGCCCAGCAACAAGTCTCGCACACACCCGCCGACCAAATACGCCTCAAAGCCCGCAGCTACTAAACGGAGGACCACCGATGCTGCATCCGCATCAATTCGCGCGGGGTCCAAAACTACGTCGTGGCGCACCAAGCCTGTACCCCCATGACGGTCATCGGCCGCCATAGGCTGGCTCTCGCGGCTTCGCTCAATCTCGCTTGTACGTGCCGGAGCGGGCTCACCTTCGACTCGGAAGGAGGGGAGTTTTGGGAGCTCCGGGCCGCGCGCGGGTGCGTCCGTATGCTGGGGTTCATCATGAATGGAATCGCTCATCGTTGTGCTACCCCCCAATCTGCTACCACAGTCGGCACAGGCGGGGGAGCACGCATTGTTTTCTAGGCTTTTTTTGAGATTTTTGCGCCAATTCCGAGTTCTGCGAGGCGCCTATAGAAGGTTCGTCTCGGGATTCCGAGTGCACTCGCCGCGCGAACACGATTGCCCCCCGCGACTTCCAGGGCCTGCAAACAGCGCTCCTTGTCACACAGCTGGGAGCTCAACCCGGCCACATCTTTGCCGCTAGGCACGGTGCCCAAACGCATAGGAGTCTCGGCGTCGGCGCGCACAAGGTTCAAGTCTGCCGCATGCAGCGTTTCGTCATCCGAGAAGAGCACAGCGGAAGTCAGTGTATGCTCCAGCTGACGCACGTTGCCGGGCCAGGGCGCGGACATCAGCAATTCGCGAGCACTACGACTCAACGTTTTTCGAGGACGATTGTGCGCCACACTCGCGCGTCGCAAAAAGGAGTCGGCAAGCAGTCCGATGTCTTCGCGGCGTTCCCGAAGCGACGGCACGTGCAGTGTGACGACTTCGATGCGATAGTAGAGGTCTTCGCGGAAGGTGCCCTCGCGCACCATCGCGGCAAGGTCACGATGCGTTGCAGCGATGACGCGCGCACGCATCGGCACCTCGTCGGAGGAACCAAGTGGACGCACCACGCGCTCCTGGAGCACGCGCAGCATCGCGGCCTGCATTGCCAGTGGCATCTCGCCCACTTCATCCAGAAAAAATGTACCGTCACGCGCTGCCAACGCTAAGCCCTCGTGGTCTCGCGTTGCCCCTGTGAACGCGCCTTTTCTATAGCCAAATAGCTCGCCTTCGAGCACCGATGCCGGAATTGCAGCACAGTTGATCGCGACAAAGGGCGCATCCTTCCGCGGCGAGGCCTCATGCAGTGCGCGCGCGACCAGCTCCTTTCCAGTCCCGCTCTCGCCCCGCACCAGCACAGGTATGTCCGATGGTGCGACACGGCGAATCGCTTCGAAGAGCATCCGCATCGGCTTCGAACTTCCCACCATCGCGCCAAAGCTCTGGCTCTCCTTGAGCTCCGACCTGACCGCCCGCAACTCTGCCCGGGAGCTATGCAGCGAGCGGCTGCGCTTGTCCAAAAGTTCGGACACGCGCTCCTTCTGACGCTTGAGTCTCGCCACCAAACGGGCCGTGTCTAAAACCGCGGCGGCCTGCGCAAGCAGAGCAGCGAGCACGCCTGCATTTTCGTTAAGACGTGTCTGAGATGTACTTGCAGTCTGCACGTAAATTGCCCCCTGGTTAAGGCCGCCCACTGTGGTCGACAACCCCACCTGCATCGGTGTTCGGGGGATGGGCATGCAGACAAATGCCCCCGCATCGCCTTCGGCGCTCAGCTGCACTTCTCCCGAATCGGCGCACTGCTCCAAACGCGCCCGGACGTTCGCGTTTTGCGCGGGTTCAAAGTTGTAAGGCGTCACCCATGCGGGGCGGCCCAACGGGTCGCGGTAGTAGAGCATGCCCCGCACACCGCCGACGATCGCTACGGCGTGTTCTAAGGTGTCATGCAGTACTCGCTCGGGGTCGTGCACTCGAACCAACGCACGCGCGCTTTGGATCAAGTGCTGCATGGCCATCGACGATGCCGCCCCCACGGTGGGCGCCCCCACGGACACGCCCCCAAGCGAGGGAGAGGCCGCAAGACCACGCAATTCCGATCGGCGCACGTCATTCCAGAACACCTCACAGAGGTCTCGCGGCAACGGCAACGCAATCGCCTCCAATACTTCGAGCGCCTCGGTGGCCGCGCGATGCCCCAGCGCAGGCGCCCCTAAGTCACGATGCGCCTCGGCAACGCCCTGCAATGCTTGCCAAAGCAGCTCCTTCGAAGACGACTTTCGCGCCACATCTGCAGCCGTCAAGTAGGCGGCGAGCCCTTCGTGCGGCCCCCGCACGCGGCGCATCACACGAGCAGCCACGTAATTCCACAGGGACTGAATCTCTGTCGCGCCCGCCTCTTCAGAGGTCAAACGCAACGCCTCGAGACGGCGCTCCAAATCTGAGTTTGCGATCTGCGCCCGTGCGGTATCGCACGAAAGCAAGTTGAGCTCCGCTTCGCAGGCGTCGGCATGCATACCGATGGCACGGAAGCGTTCGGCGCATTGAGTGTAGTTTACACTTGCCTCGTCCCAATTGAGGCCACGCTCCAATAGCTCCGCACGCAGGCCGTACAATTGCGCGTCGGCGTAGGGCGAGAGATCGTAGTCCTCGAGCGAGCCGATACTTTTTGCCGCTCGCTCATAGCGTCCCAGCTGAAGATTGAAAGCGATCAAGTTTAGGGTCGCCGTATACGCCGCCAAATCGGCACCCAAACGTTCGGCAAGGTCGATGGCGGCTTCACAGAGGCGCAGCGCATCGACCATTTGACCTGCCACGTGCGCAAGGCCGGCACTGTTCACGTAAGTTGAACATAGGACCCAGCCGTCGCCCGCTTCTTCAGCGTTCACAACCGCTTCAGCATAGTGCGCGCGCGCGGCTTCGGTATCCCCTGCACGCTGCTCCGCGATGGCGAGCGAACCTGCTGCGATGGCGCGAGCACGCGGCCCTTGCTCGGGCGACATGTCACGATGCAGCGCATGCAACACGGCAACGTTTTGCAGAGTAGGGCGCGCCATGGCTTGTGCCAGCGCGGCCACGACGCGCAGCTCGAAGGTGGCTTCACCCAGCGAAACGGCGCTCGAAAGCACAGGCTCAATCCCGTCATAGTCGCCACTTCGCAGCATCAAGCGCGCTCGATACAAGTGCACTTCTACACGCTCGTGGCGACTTGCGCCCGCTGCCTCGGCGCGCCCCAACCACATACCAGCCCCTTCGTTGTCGCCCTGCGCAATGCGCACCCGCACCTCACCTAGGCAGCGCTCAAAAGCATGCGCCGTCGCGGCTCCTTTTTCGAGCTCCTGTAGCGCCACGCGCGCCGCGGCGAAACGGCCTGAGTTGAGCGCCGAACGCAGCACCTCGTTCCAGTCTTGGGTGCCGTGCGTCGCCGCACCAAACTTGGCTCGCTCAACATCACCACGGCTCACCATCGCACTCCCTGCGCAGCGCTCCACCAGCTCGCGTAGCGCTCCGGGCCTCCCCTTTGCATGGTCCACTATCGCCAGGACGGCCGTGCGTGAGGCCGAAGGGATGGCCGTACGAACGAGGGACTCTTGGCTCGCGATGCTCAGCGGCTGAACCTCGTAGTGGGCTGCAATCTCTAGACCCCCAAAAGCATGCGCATCATGCCCAACAAGCACCGCGCGATGCTTCGCCTCTTGCAGCGCGAGTAAGGCCATGCGCGACTCTTCGCTCAAGCGATCGAAGTCGTCCACAACCAGCACGGCATCGGGGCGTGCCGCAAGTTCCTCCGCATAAATCGCCAAGACTTTGGCCCCAAGCGACTGCAATTCCGCGCGCTGGTCCACAGCGGGGACGATATGAACCACGTCCTCTCCGCCGGCGGCGAAGCTCCACGCAAGCTCGCGCCCGAGCGTGCTGCGACCGCTTCCTGTGGGGCCCCACATCCCAAGTATTTGTCCGTGCTGCAGCGCCCGTACGCTGTCGGCGATTCCACGTACCGTGTCGGAAATTCCGTCCACGCGCCAAACCAGCGCCCGCGAGCGCGCAGGCAACTCGACGCCCGGAACGGCCGCAATTTCGGCAAGAAATTCGTCTACCGACGGGTGACGCGCAGCCGGCTGCAAGGAGATCGCGCGGTTCACCGCTCGGGTGAGGCCAAGGCGCAAATCCTCGCGCAGTTCATCTCCGCGTCGCGCGACACAATCGCGCAACGTTGCCCCCACCGAATAGACCTCGGCACGCACGGTTAGGCGCTCGCCCTCGAGCAGCTCGGGCGCCGCAAAACGCGGGGTAAGCCCCAACGTTCGTGTGCCCCCAAGTGTGAGAGGCGCCGAGAGCCCCAAGTCCACAAGGCACCCCCTGCCACTCTTGGACACAATGACGTTGGCGGGCTTGATGTCCCCGTGAAGCGACCCGGCACGATGAAGCAGCGCAAGCTGATCGCACGCGGAAAGGAATGCGCCCAGCCAAGGCAAGTCGCTTTCGAGCACATCGTCCAAACTGATCCCCTCAACCAATTCGCGCACCAGGTAGCGACGATGGGTACCCGGCAAAAGACCGATGGCCCGCACACCGGGCAGCCCAGCTTGTGACAGTGCTGCAAGCGCGCTTGCCTCTCGGACCAATGCGTCGAGCTCGCCCACAGACGCGCCTTCATGAACAAGCTTGAGCGCCAGCCGCTCTCCCGTCACCCGATCTTGCACCGACCACACGCTACCTGCGCCGCCCGAACCCAAGGGTTTCAACAGCCTATAACGAACGGGAATTCTCAAAAGGAATCGCCCATCACTCTTCGTAGATCACGGTCGATTTTTGCGCCTGTCGCTTGACGGCAACCCCGTAGTCGGCACTGACACCGAACCAGACACCCGTCAGCGCGACGCCCACGCCCAGTCGGGTGACGACCTCGGGGCTAGGACGGTAGCGCAAGCCCACCTGAGGCGTGATCCACGGGATTAGGTTCGGTTTTGCGCCGCCGTTTATCCAGCTTTTTTCCTCATACCCCCCCACTTTGGCCTCACTCGCGAACGAATGCTCGCGACGTGTACAGCCAGCCGCGGTCCCCGATTCCGTTTGGCAGGGCGACATGCCTCGACCGTCGGAGGTCCGGTAGATTCCCGGTTCGTCAAAGTAGGTCCAATTCACGCCTAGGCTCCCAAACGCCACTCCAAGCCCCGCCCCCGCGCCGTACTCAAAGTCTAAATTGGGCCGAAGTTTCTTGGACCAAAGAACATCGACCGTCGCGTTCAGGGCCATCAACTTGCTGTTCACCACCGACCAATTGGACGCAACGGTGTCGGGCTTTCCCTTCTCGACGAACAAAGTATCGGGCAGCCCCCACTCTTGAAAACTCAGCGCCGGAATGATGCTCAACCCATTGGTTCGGAAGTCGGCCTCGACACCGATTACATTGGAGTAGACACTGGCTCCCTCGTTCACGACCGCATTGAGCATAAACTTTGGCAGCAAAACACCGCGGTATCGCACCCCCGCGTAGATGTACGTTCGATGTTCTTGCTCAACAAGGTCAAAGCGCAGCTTCTCTGGGGAGGTCGCGGTGGGCGGTTTCGCCACCGCTGGCGTGGGAGTCTCGGAGGGAGGCGCCGTGCCGTTGCTGGCGGGGGCGACGACTGTTGGCGGGGGGTCGGCAAATGCCCGGACAGCGAAGGAGCCGATCGCCAACAAAGCCGTGATAGGGTAACGCATTTGAGAAAAGCGTACCCGAGCCCGGGCAATGGAGGCAAACTGCATCGTGTATGTCGTGGCGGTCCGTGGAACAAAGCGCATTGCTCGCGCGTTCTACTCCTAGGAAGCGTGTACCTCAAAGCAGCCCCACCGGAGACCCAGCATGAACACCCTACGCCTTGCGTTGACCTTGCTTGCTGCACTCGACCCCAGCGCCAGTGTCGCGCAGCAACCAGCGCTTGGGGGTTCGGCTGCGGTTGCATCGCCGGCGCCCGCAACCGCGCAGAGCGAAGCCAGCAGCGGCGATGTGACGACGCAGCAACCCGCTGCGCCGTTGGGCTCTCCCGACCCCAACGAGGTGCGCGCCGACGCCATCCAAGACTTTCGAGGCCAGCTTGCACCCTACGGCAACTGGGTTGAGGACCCTAGCTACGGCACGCTCTGGATTCCTAGCACCCAGTATGTAGGCGCCGACTTCGTGCCCTACACCACAGGTGGCCACTGGGCGTACGGGAGCGACTATGTGTGGAACTCCACCTACGCGTTTTCCGACGCGCCGTTTCACTATGGTCGCTGGACTTGGGTGACGGCCTACGGTTGGTCATGGGTGCCCGGCGCGGTGTATCGCGGCGCGTGGGTCTCGTGGCGCACCGACCCGTTGGGCTATGTAGGCTGGGCGCCCCTGGGGCCCAGCTACTACTGGTTTGGCGGATCCGCCCGTTGGATCTACGGGTCGGCTTACTACGCGCCGTATTCGTACTGCCACCGGAGCTCGTTGTTTGCGCCCAATGTTGGCGCGTTCGTCGTACGTGGCCCCGACGCGGGACGCATCGCGCATCGCGCAACGACCTTTGCGCCGCCCGCCTACCCCAGCTCGACAGGCGCGGGCACTTCGGGCGGTCCTGGGCAAGGGCGCACCTATGCGGCCCCCACGCTGGGGTCACCTCAGCCCGCAACCCCCACGCTCGCCTCGCCCTCGCCGAGCGCATTGGGACTGTCCCCGTCCGCTGTGACGAAGGCAGGCCCCGTGCGCATGGCCGAGTCAGCCGCTGCGCAGGCTCCAGCGCTTGCCCCAAGACCTGCGCTAACGTTTACACCACCTAGCTACGCCGCCCCGCAAGCCACGTTACCCGCCTACAGGCCCGCCCCGACCTTCACGCCGCCTAGCTACAGGCCCGCCCCGACCTTCACGCCTCAAGCCCAAGCGCCTAGCTACGCCCCAGCCCCAACCTTCACGCCGCCTAGCTACAGGCCAGCTCCAACCTTCACCCCGCCTAGCTACAGCCAACCACGATTCTCCGCGCCAAGCGCGCCCAGCGGACCAAGCAGCCCGAGCTACAGTCAGCCACGGTTCTCCGCGCCAATCGCGCCCAGCAGCCCGAGCTACAACCAACCACGATTCTCCGCGCCAAGTATGGGCGGGATGAGGAGACGCTAGCGCAATGAAACACGCCTTTATTGTGATGATGGTCCTCGGGGCCGCGAGTTCCGCTTGTACGGTGTGGGCCGAAGACCGCGACCGCCGCGGTGTTCGCGGAGGCTTTCAGGAGGTTCGCTATCCCCCTACCGACACCGGGACCAGCACGGCCCCCGAGGCTGCCCCAAGTGACAACGTGGTCGTGGATGCGGACATGACCATGAATGCCGTGGGTGGTGCAGGTGTAGGTGTGTTTGTAGAATACAAGAAAGGTGGGTTCTGGCGGATTGCACTCTCCTGTGACACGGCGCAATCCACCCAAGCGTGTGCATTCAAGGTGAGAGTCTCCGGCTCAGCACTAAGCAACGTCACGCTCACGGACATCCCCGTCGCCGACGTACTCGGCTCAACTACCGCGCTGCAGCTCGACACCGCCGTCGGGCGAGAGATCCCTGTTCTCAATTTCCAAAATACCGCAGGCGCGCCGATCACGCTTGAGGCGAGTGTCGACCAAGTGCGTGATTCTGGTATGTTCTTCTTTGTCGGCGGCGGCGCAGTACGGGGTGGCAATAGCGCGGCAGTCACGAACCCACTCACGTTCACGCCGTCCACCCCCTGACGGGTGTGCTCACTTGCAGCGCAACGAACAAAACGGCAAAGGCCCACTCCGAGGAGTGGGCCTTTGCCGTTGGTGCAGTCTGTGAGGACTACACGAACTCGATGATCGACATGTGCGCTGCGTCGCCGCGGCGCTGCCCGACCTTGATGATGCGCGTGTAGCCGCCTGGACGACCCGCAAAGCGCTTCGAAAGCTCGACCATGACTTTTTCGACCAAGTCGACCTTCGTGAACTCGCCGCCCTTTTCAGTGCGGGTGCCGAAGCGTGGGATCTCGGACCCGATGCGGCGTTCAGCCGCAAGGCGGGTGGCCTTCTGAGCCTCCGAGAGTTCCTTGTTGGGCGTGTAAGCGGCCTCACCGACTCGCTTGGCGATGGTGATGAGCTTCTCTGCCGTGCGGCGGAGTTCCTTCGCCTTCGCGTCGGTGGTCATGATGCGCTCGTGAAGAACGATGTTCGCGGTAAGGTTGCGAAACATCGCCTTACGGTGGCTGGTATTGCGACCGAATTTACGGCCAGAGTTTGAGTGACGCATGTTCGAATTCCTTGAAGGTTAAAAATTGGATTTGCGAAAGTCAGTTCACGGTCTGTGACGACTTCCACTTTTCGACGAGGCCAGGCCAGCCGTCGATTTTCATGCCCAATGAGAGGCCCATGTTGGACAGGATCTCTTTGATCTCCTTGAGGCTCTTGCGACCGAAGTTCTTCGTCTTGAGCATGTCTTGCTCGGTACGCTGAACCAGTTCGCCGATGAGCGAGATATTTGCATTCTGCAAGCAGTTAGCCGAACGAACGCTGAGCTCCAACTCGTCGACCGAGCGGAACAAATTCTCGTTGAGCGGCTCCTCGGAGCTGCCCTCGATCTGGTAGCTCATCTCTTCGGTCTCTTCGAAGTTCACGAAGATGGTGAGCTGTTCTTTGAGTATCTTGGCGGCGTAAGCCACCGCGTCTGCCGGAGCCACAGCGCCATTGGTCCAGACTTCGAGCGTAAGCTTGTCGAAGTCTGTGACCTGTCCAACGCGTGCATTGGTAACGGTGTAGTTGGCTTTGCGAACGGGCGCGAAGAGCGCGTCGATCGGGATGGTCCCAAGCGGCATGGTGGCCGTCTTGTTCTTGTCGGCGGAGACGTAACCGCGACCCACGTTGACGGTGAGCTCGACGTTCATCGGGCCTTTCTTGTCGAGCGTAGCGATGAGGTGGTCGGGGTTCATCACCTCGAGGCCGTCAACGAGCTGAATGTCCTTGGCGTACACGGGGCCGGGGCCTTCTTTCACCAAATTAACCGTGAAGGTTTTGGCGACGTGGGCCTTGAAGACAACTTCCTTGAGGTTGAGGATGATGTCGGTCACATCCTCGAGCACATCGGGAACCGAGGTGAACTCGTGCAACGCACCGTCGATACGGATGGCCGTGATGGCTGCACCCTGCAACGAAGCCAAAAGCACGCGGCGCAGCGAATTGCCGAGCGTGATGCCGTAGCCACGCTCTAGCGGCTCGCATGTAAAACGGCCGTAGAAGGGCGAGAGAGTCTCCGCCTCGATGCTGACGCCGCGTGGACGGATAAGATCGCGCCAATTGCGTGTAACCAGATTCATGTGTGCATGCTCTTTCTTGATTGAGGGTTAGCCACACGTCGTCCCAAGCGCTCCATTGAACCCGCTCTCCGGGGCGCTCCGCGACGTGTAGAGGGTGGGCCTCGATGAAGAGGCCCCACGCTTTTAGCGGGAGTAGTACTCGATAATGAGCTGCTCGCGGATGGCTGGCTCGTTGAGCTCCTCGCGCGAGAACTGACCCTTGAAGGTGCCTGTGAAGTTCGTCTTGTCGAGCTCGATCCAACTGAGCGCGGCACGCTTCTCGACCTGAGCCATCGCCGTGGTGATGCTTCCCAAAGCGCGTGAAGGCTCGCGCACGACGACCTTGTCGCCCGCTCGGAGCAGCATGCTTGGGATGTTGGCTTTCTTGCCGTTGAGCGTGAAGTGATTGTGCTTCACGAGCTGGCGAGCCTCGGAACGCGTGGACGCAAAGCCCATTCGGAACACGACGTTGTCGAAGCGGCTCTCGACCAAGTTGAGCAACTCTTCGCCGGTACGACCACGACGACGGGTCGCCTCCGCATAGTACTTTTGGAACTGCTTCTCGAGCACACCGTAAATGCGACGCACCTTCTGCTTTTCGCGCAGGCGAACCGCGTACTCAGACAGCTTGATGCGTGCGGTAGGACCGTGGGGGCCTGGCGGATACGCACGGCGTGTGAACGAGCACTTCTCGCCTTCGCAGCGGTCGCCCTTAAGGAACAACTTCATGCCTTCGCGGCGGCACAACTTGCAAACAGGACCAGTATAACGAGCCATTTTCTTCTCTTTTCGTTGGTTTTCGAACCGTTTTACGCACCCTTCGGAGGTGCTTCTTCGCGGGGACATGGTGATTGGAACCAAGCCCAAGCCATGTCGCGCTCCAAGAACGGAGCGGGTTGGCGTAGTTACCTGACCGTCGGGCGCATTGCAAGCGTTGGGTTGAGCCAGCCAAAGACGGGCCCGTCCACCAGGGCTTTGGATTCCGCGCGCGCCTCGATGGCTACAGGTGGGTTCATGACACACCTTGCCGAAATCGTTGGCCACTTTGACTCCGAACTTCAGGACGAGATGAACACTGGAGCAAGTAGCAAACACGGTAAGGGCATGGGGTGCATCCCTGCAGACCACATGCAAGAAGTCGGGCAGCGAAGCAAAACCCAATCCGATCACTACACCGGGGTTTTGACCACATCGTGTTCTTCAGAAATCTTGTGGTCGACCTGGCGCGCCCCGGATTCTGAGTCACAGTTTTTATAGATCAAGCAGAGAAATGAGGGCCTTATGCGAATACGTGAAGTAGCAGCCAAAGCAGGAATATCCGTCGAAACTGTTCGCTTCTATGAGCGTGCAAACGTACTTCCCGCAGCGTCACGGAACGCAGCCGGGCATCGCGTGTTCGGCCCTGCCGACCAACGAATGTTGGTGATCATTGGTTGGGCGCAAGGCTTGGGCCTGTCGCTTGCTGAGATCGCGCGATTCGTGATCAAGACACGAGACATGCCAATCAAAGAGCGCAAAACGTGGCTGGCGAACGAGGTCCAGAACCGAAAGCGACTTGTTCGGGCGGAGCTGGAGCGGCTCAAGGATTTGGAGCAGGATTTGGAAATCTTGGAGCACACTCCGTTCGATCAGGGCGTTTGGATTCCTGCGGCGTTCGTTGATCATCTCATTGTTCGTCTCGGCATTGAGGACGACATCCCTGCCCTCGATGGCGGGAAGGTCGACGTCGCGCGCACGCCGAACTCGGGCGCCCGCGCGCCGAGCAAGCCAATCTCTGGCATTGCGTCGACGAAGGCTGCAAGGCTCGCCAAAGCGCCGAAGCGACGTCCGGCGGCCGCAGTCTGACTTGAGGTTGTTGTCGCCCTTAGGGCGAACGTTGCATATTGAACAAATGCAGCTAAGACACCGGAATGTCTGACATTGGCTCCGCGAATTGTCGTCGTTGTTGCACCCCACTCACACGCGCGGTCGCGTGCCTGATCGCATGTTTTGGCATCTCCTTGGGCGCAGGCTCATGCGGTTTGAATGCCGAGTTTGAAGACACACTTCAGTCCGAAGGTTCCGCGTTTCCGGGCACCGCCGCGGCTCTGGGTGGCCCTATTGTCCTCGCACACGGTTTCGGCGCGTCGAAGGCGAGCGTCACGACATTTTTCGGTGTGAAGGATGCGCTGGAGCGCGACGGTCACTTTGTGGTGGTGACCGAAGTGCAGCCCTTTGCTTCGGTAGAAGCCCGCGCGGGAACGCTGGCACCTCAGCTCGATCGCGCGATCGCGGATTTTTGTTCCGCGCGAAAGTTCGGCGTGGCGGCTTGCCCGCGCTCAACGCGCGTCAACATCATCGCTCACTCGATGGGCGGCCTAGACGCGCGCTATGCCATCAGCCGCTTGGGCTATGGCGCCAGAGTCGCGTCGCTCACGACAATCTCCACGCCACACCACGGCTCTATGTTGGCGGACGCGGCGCTCGGCCTTTTGGGGAGCGACCGGAGTTTCAATGAAGCGGGATTCAATCGCTTGGCGACCGCGTTCGGGCTGGCTGTGACTTCCGCGGAGCTTGCGAAGAACCCCGATTTGCGTGCGGGCGCCGAGGCGCTTACGGTGGCGCATTCGGCTGCGTTCAATGCGGCCACGGCAGACGATGCACGCGTGTACTATGCATCTTGGGCTGGTGTCTCCAAGGCCACGGGAGGCTGGCGGTTTGCTGATGAACAGCGCGGCGTTCGCGCCGCGTGCGGAGGCCACTACGAAGGCCGCATCGCCTACGCGGATTTCATGAATCCCCAGCTCGTGCTGGGCGCTTCCGTTGTTTCCTCGGGTGCAACGTC
Organism: Myxococcales bacterium; assembly: GCA_043779025.1. Taxonomy (GTDB): domain Bacteria; phylum Myxococcota_A; class Polyangia; order Polyangiales; family Polyangiaceae; genus JAAFHJ01. The sequence continues at coordinate 24,217 of JAYWGI010000096.1, read as the reverse complement.
GTTGCAGGACGGTCTGGTCACCATAGAGTCCGCCAAACACGGAAACTTTCAGGGCTGCATTGGCGCCGACCACCTGCAAGAGGTGGGACAGCCCTTCCTGCTTGCGCCGGATGTGTGGACGGGCTTCGACCACGTAGCGTTCTACCGGGGCATCGCCCGCGACCTCGGAGCGCGCGGGTTTTGAGGCCCCTTCAGTCGATGGTGGCGAACTCGAAGAATTCACCCGTGTAGCCGCGCCAACGCACGTCTACGTGGTCCACCCGCGCCACCGATGGGCCGTGCTGCGACCAATGCGTGAGCTCACGCACGGCGTCCTCCTCACCTTCGGCCAGCACCTCGATGGACCCGTCGAGGCGGTTCTTGGTCCACCCGGTAAGGCCGAGACGACGAGCCTCCCGCTGCGCAGCTGCGCGAAAAAATACGCCCTGAACGCGACCGCGAATGATGAGGTGAACGCGTTTGGTGGCCATTGTAGGGCTCGTTGTACTGAAGGCGCGCCTATGCCGCAAGCACGTGCCGCGCCTCCGTGCTCGCAGACTACACCGAGACGGCCGTACTGCTCTTCTTGGCCTCGGAGGCCAAGCGCTTCCGCAAATCGCTGCGCTCCGTGGCCGCTTTGACGAAGTGTACAAACAATGGATGCGGTGCCAGCGGCTTGCTCTTGAACTCCGGGTGAAACTGACACGCCACAAAGTAGGGGTGCCCGGCGAGCTCAACCATCTCCACCAGTGCGCCATCAGGCGAGACGCCCGAGAACGTAAGGCCCGCTTGTTCAAGCTGCGGGCGATAGGCGTTGTTGACCTCGTACCGGTGGCGATGCCTCTCGGAGATGTCCGCCATGCCATATGCCTCAAAGGCCCGCGTGCCAGGCTTAAGCGCGCACGGGAACGCGCCTAGTCGCATTGTGCCGCCTTTTCCATCGACGTCTTTCTGGCCGTCCATCAGATCGACAACGGGGTGTCTGAGGCCCTGTACGAACTCACTGGAGTGGGCCCCCGCGAGGCCCGCAACGTTGCGGCCGTACTCCACCACGGCCATCTGCATGCCCAAGCAAATACCGAAGAAGGGGATCGCGTTGGTGCGCGCATACTGAATCGACGAGATCTTTCCCTCGGTCCCGCGATCGCCAAAGCCCCCTGGGACCAGCACGCCATCCAGATGGGAGAGCAAGGAGTCCGCGCCTTGGCGCTCCACTTCCTCGGAGTCGATGTACTCCAGCTCAACCCTGCGCCCTACCGAGAGACTCCCGTGGACGAGCGCCTCGTGAAGAGATTTGTACGCGTCCTTGAGGTTCACGTACTTGCCCACCACACCAATGCGCACCACGGGATCACTGGGGCGCTTGAAGCGCTCAACCACCCGCGACCACGCCGACAGATCTGGCTGCCTAGACCAGATGTTGAGGCGCTCGCAGAGCAGCGCGTCTAATCCCTCATCATGCAACTTCTGGGGCAGTTCGTAGATGCATCCTACATCCACTGCGGAGATCACTGCCTCCACTGGCACGTTGGAGAACAAGGAAATCTTCGCTTTGGTCGACGCCGTAAGCGCCTCTTTGCTTCTACACAGGAGCACGTCTGGCTGGATACCAATGCCTCGCATTTCCTTGACGGAATGCTGTGTGGGCTTCGTCTTGAGCTCGCCGGCCGTCTCGATGTACGGCACCAAAGTGACGTGCATGCTGATGGCGTTTGAGGGTCCGAGCTCGATCTTAAGTTGTCGCAACGCCTCGAGAAACGGCAGCGACTCGATGTCTCCCACGGTGCCCCCAACCTCAAGGATGGCCACGTCGGCGCCCGCGGTCGCGGCGTGGATACGAGCCTTCACTTCGTCGGTCACGTGAGGAATGACTTGTACCGTGGCACCCAGGTATTCGCCTCGTCGTTCTTTCTGAATGACCGCTTGGTAGACTCTGCCGCTGGTAATGTTGTTCGCGCGTGTCAGCACGGCCGACGTGAATCGCTCGTAGTGCCCCAAGTCCAAATCCGTCTCGGCGCCGTCGTCGGTGACGAATACTTCGCCGTGTTGGTAGGGGCTCATCGTCCCGGGGTCGACGTTGATGTACGGGTCTAGTTTAAGGTGCGTAATCTTGAGGCCACGCGCTTCGAGCAGGGCGCCCACGGCGGCACTTGCAAGGCCCTTTCCGATGGACGAGACCACACCACCCGTTACCAAAATGTACTTGGTCGACTTTCGTGGCATGGGCGAATACTCCGTGTCGAATGCGGTGGCGAAGTGCCTGCATGAACGGACGCACCGGGTATCACAACGCTGTCCTAAATTGCCAACGCTCAGTGTATGCGCGCGAAAACGGTGCTGACCGCATCCGCGCCGCGCAGGGCCAGGGCGTCGGCGGTGACGTCGACCAAAAGCCCGGCAAAAGGTCCATCGAGCGCGTACAAGCGGTAACGGCCCTGCTCGAGCCAGACGCCCAAACGCAGATCCCCCTGCCCGGGGGTCCGCAACATGACCTCGTCGCCGAGCACGAGGAGCGAGACGCGCCCCGCCAATGGGTGATCGTACGCTCCTGCCCACGCGAGCACGTCGGAGCCCGAGCTGCGCGTGCCGGGTGCGACTTTGGCCATGGGCGCGAGCGCGCGCAAGGCGGCGGGGCCCACGTGTGGCCCGCCCAAACTACGCGCCAAAAGCTCATCCCGCAGTACCGTGCCCACGTTGGCGCCGCGTTGCACATCCGTGAGTACGACAAGACCCAGCCCCTTGGAGGGAAACATGGTGAGCATCGATCCGAAGCCCAATGTGGCCCCTGTATGCTGCACCGAATAGACGCCGCGCAGAGATCCTACCATAACGCCCAGAGCATACGACCATCGACTATCGACAGAGACGCCAGGTGCGCGCAGTGTGAAGTTGCGCGCCGGCGTGCGCGTCGAAAGACCAACGCCCGACGACGATGCCCACGGAAGGGCGAGCTCGAAACGGAGATACCGCGCCAGGTCGGGCGCGGTAGACGCGATCCCAGCGGCAGGCATGATGCTGCGCGCGAAGCTCTCCGTCAGCATGGGCAAGGCATGCACCACACCGGACATGTCAGGCGCATGCGGACGCGCGCTTGACGTCCACGTTGTGGGCGACCAATCGGTCAACGTAGATTGCATATCTAGCGGCCCGAGTAGACGGGTACGCAGCCAGGCCGTATAGGCCTCAGCGAGTGGCTTCCCTGGCTCTGCGGCTCCGGCTGCCTCGTAGGCAGTGATTGCAGAAAGCGCATTGTTGTAAGAATAAAGCTCTCCGACGGGCGCGATTGCAGGCGTATCGAGGGCATAGCTTCGCAGCGCAAAGAGCTCTGGTGGCGCGCCGATGAGCAGCGGCATGTCGTGACGCGAATGACCTGAGCAAGCGCAAAAGCCCTCGCGCTGGGCAGGCGTCCACACACCCTCGTTCTGTAGGTCCAGCGCCGCCGTGCTGAGCACCTTGCTCAGCGAGCCTATCAGGTAGCGGGGGAATCGCTCGCGCGGCGTGGCGTCGGTACCCACCGTCTCGCAATGGTCGGCAGCACCGCGACGAACCACGCAATACGACACGGACGAGGCGCCCGCCGCACGACCAGCACGCACCGCAAGGCGCCTCATTGCCGTCCAGTCATCTTCGGAGAGCGCCCGCAGTTTCGTCAGCGACAAGTCAGGCTCCTTGAGGCCCCACGCGTGCATCCCTCGCAGCAACTCAATGCTCGACCTGTCCGCGGCGCCCCACGCGCGATCACTTGCGCGCACCAACAGCACCGAAGCGCGTGCACCATGCATGCGAACCACGGCGCGCTCGCGGTAGCCGCCAGAGCCTAGAACATAATGACGTGTGGTCTCGGAATCATAGGGCTCCGGGTCCTGCGCCTCTTGCACCTGATAGGCTCCCTGACCACGGTTCGGCCAGGCCATCTCCCAGGCCTGATGAAACGCATCCGCGACATTTTGAGCGGGCACCACCACCAGGCGAGCGATGAACTCACGGTCTGCGGTTCGCAATTCACACACATTGCTTTCGCGTGAAAAAAACCAGTCCTTGGGCACCAGTACGTCGACTGCCGTCTCAACGCTGCAGCGCTGCGTACCATCACCGCGCTTGGGCGCCAAATCGGGCAAGCGCTCTACGGCCACGCTACTTGCAAGCGCCGCGCGAGGGGCGAGACCCGAGAGAGCGAGTAACGATAGCGCTACCGAAGATCGCATAGCGCCCCCCAATGTCCATCCGCGCCGGGCGCGTAGCTGAGCGCGCGCTCAGACACCACGGCGACATGTTGCTCCCGCCAGAGCGGCATCAACGCCAAGTCATGCGCATTAGCTTCCTCAACACGAGCGTAGAGCGCCCGGCGCTGCACGAGGTTGAGCTCGCTCTCGGCCGCGTCCAGCCAAGCGTCCACCCGCGCATTGGCGTAGCGGCTCCGATTCATGCCGTAGGGCGGTAAAGATTTGGAATGCAACAACGTGCGAAGTAGGCCGGGCTCGGTAAGGTCCGGCAGTTGCAACATGGCGAACATGAACTCGCCGCGACTAAGGCGCCCCAAGAGCACACCGAGGTCCAGGGGGACCACATCGACCGTCACGCCGCCCTTGGCCCACTCATCTGCCATGGCGCGCGCGATGGCCACGCGCATGCGATCGGTTCCGACCAGCAACTCTGCATGTGCGCCTGCGATGTGTGCGGCCTCGGTTGGCGCCACGGGCTGGCCGAGCTGGCCGGGCTGGCCAGGCTGAGGCTCAGCGGCAAGAGCCAACACGCGCGGCGGTAAGATCTGCTCCGCGATGCGCGCGTGGCCCGCAAGCATGCCCGCAATGATCTCCGCGCGCGGCGTGTGCGTGCGCAGGTAGCTGCGAAGCCCGCGCGCGGCAGAGGGGCCGGCGTCCGTACGCGCGACCAGATAGGTGAGGTTTACACCATCGGTCTCGCGCACACGCATGCCACGGCGCCCGAGCGCGTCTGCGAGCATGGGCGAAAGCACGCCTGAGGCAATGTCGGCACGCCCCGACAAGAGCCGGAGCGCGCGCGCATTTTCGTCTCCTACCGCACGCAAGCGTACGACGCGCGTAGGCGCGCCAGGCTGCCCGGGAAACGCAGGTTCAAGTGTCCAAAGGCCGAGCTCGCGGGACCGCACGCGATAGGGACCCAAGCCATCTTGTGTGTCCGACGCGGCAGCAGCCGCTTGATCGGCGCGCAAGACGGGAAAACACAAGTCTGCCAGGAGCGAAGCTTGGGGCGCGCGCAGCTCCAGAAGCACTTCATGAGGAGAAACACAGGATGTGACCAGAATATTCCGAAACGCCTGCCCCGCACGCGAACGCGTCTCCGGCGACGCCACGGCGGATAACGTCGCCCGTACGTCCTCGCAGGTCAGAGGCGCCCCGCTGTGGAAGGTCGCGTCAGAACGCAAAAGCACGCGCACGCGGGTAGGCGATTCTTGCACCCAGCTTTGAGCCACATCAGGTGCCGGCTCAAACGTCTTCGGGTCCAATTTGAAGAGCCCCGCATGGATCAACCTGGAAGCCCGCGACGAAATCGCATCGCTCGCGTAACGCGGGTCCACCGTGTCGGGCTCCGTGGTGAGCAACATCTCGACCGCATCGCTCGCACCAATGGCCGGAGTATCCGTGCGCGAATGCATACAAGACACACACACCATCACGGCCAGAAAAGTCAAAAACCTCACCGATGCAAGAATGGCATCGTGAGGCTTGTTGAGGCGAGGAAACAATGCACTTGGGGGTGCAAGTTTCACCAGAGCATCGGATCAGTCGTCGAGCTGCTTGCGCATCTTCCCGAGCGCCTGCTCCTGAAGTTGACGGATGCGTTCACGGGAGAGGTTGTACTGCTCGCCGATCTCCTTCAGCGTGAGCTCGGTTTCATTCTCGAAACCAAAACGCAGACGCAAGATACGGTTTTCCATCGGCGAGAGCTGGCCCATGAGACGCTCCACTTCCGAGCGCCACGCCTCGTTTTGCATGCGCTCCGAAGGGTCGCAGGGGCTCTCGTCTTCCAAGAAGTCGATGAAGCGTAAGCCTTCGTCATCGCCCACCGTGCGATCCAGCGACAGCGGGGTCTCCGTCACACCAGGCAACATCTTGCTCAGCTTGTCCTCGGGCAAGCCCGTGGTCTCGGCAAGCTCAGCGAGCGTAGGGGCGCGGCCCACCAAAGTGCGCATGGCGGACGTGATCTTCTGTACCTTGTAGTGCGAGTCGAGCATGTGCACAGGGACGCGGACTGCGCGGCCTTTGTCGGCCATGGCGCGGCTGATGGCGTGACGAATCCACCACGACGCGTAGGTAGAGAAGCGGAAGCCCTTCTTGTAATCGAAGCGCTCTACCGCCTTCATAAGGCCGATGTTTCCCTCCTGGATGATGTCGATGAGTGACATGCGACCACGGTTGTAACGACGCGAGATGGAGACGACCAAACGGAGGTTGGCGCGCACGAAGCGATCCTTGGCCGAGCGCACCACACGGGTGCTTTCGTCAATGCGCGCAATCCATGCAAGACGCGCAGTATCCACCACACGCAGGCTGGGACGGTCATCGTCCTCGGTCTCAGTCTTCACAGCGTTACGAGAAGTCTGTTCGTCTTCGGAGCTATCAAATGAGGAACTGCGACCATCAAGACGGCCTGTCTTGGCGAAACGGGCCGCGGCGTACATCCACTCACGATCGACATCCAATCGCCGCACATCTTCACCGAACTCGCGCAGCCAGATTTTTTCATTTGCGAGGTCCTTCGCACGCACACTCTTTCCCGAAGCGCGTTTGGTGAACAGCGCAGTCAACTCCGCCAAACCGCGCACGGCCGTGCTCTCTGCAAGCTTGGCGGCCTCGCCAGCAACGAAGTTGAGCAAAGCAACCGATTCAGACTCGTAGCTAAGCAGCGTGCTCCAGTGATTGCTCTCAGCATCCTCCACCGAGTTGGCGAGCTGCGCTTCGGCTTCTTGCGTCATCACGTCGTGATTCGACATGTCGCGGAAGTAGCGAGACAGCATGTTGTCCGCCCCCTCTTCCGAAGCTTGCGTACTGCGCACAACCACCGTGCTCTCAGGAGCGAGGCCCTCGTTCTCCGATGGCGACTCGACCTCGTCGTCCTCTGAGGGCGACAGCTCAAGAACCTTGCTCGCGGGCATACGGCTGCGAGGCCCCACCGACATGGGGACCGAAGCCGGACCGCGATCTTCTAGCTCGAACGAACGCGCGGAAATCGGCTCCAAGTCTTTGGTTGGAAAGGCAACTGCGGGGGCTTCGGCGCGGTGACGGCTCATTCGGTGCTCCTCAAAAGGTGGACTGGGGTGTCCGTAGAACCCCCAGCAAGCACCGTGCCAAAAAAAGTTTGTAGGGCGCCTCGACAACGTGCACTCGCCATGCATAACTATTTGGGCGAACAAGAACGCCGCGATCTTCCGCGATTTGCGATACGGCCGAATGTGGAATGCCGCCGATCGGCAGTAGAGCGCACAGGGTGCGACATGTACGCAAAAAGGCGCTTTTTTGCTCGCAGCGTGGACTCCGTGTGCACGTCATGTGCGCATGTGGTGGGCGGGCCCACTCCATTGTTGCGAACCGCTCCATCAGCCAGACTCACGGGCCGGGGGAAGAAGTTAAACAACGGACTTGCCCGGGCAGGAGGCACCATGCACCCTTAGGGTATGAACAGACGCCGCGTTGCTTGGAGCTCCCTTGGATTGTTGCCTCTGCTTGCAGCCGGCGCCCTGGGTCCGGCTTGCGGAACCACGGAAATAGGAAACGTGTTTCCACTTCCAGTAGACGCAGCTGGCGGCTCAGGCAACGACGCGACCGGCCCCATCCTCGGGAGTGGCTCTGCGGACACCGGCAATGTCCAACCCAGCACGGACGGGTCGGTCTTGGCTGTATGCGGTGATTCACGCCGTTCCCGCAATGAGAGCTGCGACGACGGAAACGCCACGGGGGGCGACGGCTGCAGCTTAACGTGTGAAGTCGAAACGGGGTGGATTTGCGCCATCGACGGAGCCGTATGCAATGCCGCACGTTGTGGCGACGGGCTACGGGTTGGCGACGAGGATTGCGACGATGGAAACGCAGCGTCAGGCGACGGTTGCGACACCAGCTGCAAGCTTCAAGATGGCTATCAGTGTGTCACTCCGGGAGCCGCGTGTACGGTTACTGTTTGCGGCAACGGCACGCCCGAGGGCGGTGAACAATGTGACGATGGCAACCTGCGCGCCTACGACGGCTGCGACCCGACATGCCATAAGGAGCCGGTCTGCACGGCAGGCGCCGGCTGCAGCGCCGTGTGCGGGGATGGTCTCAAGTACCCGACCGAAAGCTGTGATGATGGCAATACGCGCAGCGGTGACGGCTGCAGCGCGACCTGCACCGAAGAGGCAGGATTCACCTGTGCAACTCAGGTTCAGGCGCTGCCTGACTTCGTCGACCTCCCTGTAGTCTACCGCGACTTTAAGCGCGGCGATGGGGCGGCAAATCTTGCTGCCAGCGGGCACCCAGATTTCCAAGCGTTTTGTTGCGGGTCCCCAACGGGCATGGTTGCCGGGCTACTCGACGGCGATGGCAAGCCCGTTTTCCTCTCGTCACAAGGGCTTCTGACGAGCCCTGCAGAGTTTGCCAAGTGGTTCCGGGACGACGCGCTCAACAAGACGGAGCTCGGAGGCCTTCGACTGAAAAAGCAGGCCGACCAAAGCTACGTGTTCGACAGCGCGTTGAGCAACCCAGACGGGACGCCAAACCCATCCGGCCAGTTCTTTCCGCTCACCAACAAAGGCTGGACTGCGGCCAGCGTGCCCGCCGCTCAGCGCGAAGCGCTGTTGGCGGGCTACAACTATCACTTCACGAGCGAGGTAAAATTTTGGTTCTCGCACGATGCCAGCGCTCCTGCGCCGAAGCTTGAGTTTAGCGGAGACGACGACGTATTCGTCTTCGTCAACGGGCGGCTGGCTGTAGACATTGGGGGCGTGCACGGCGCGCTGAGCAAAAGTGTGACAATTCACCCGACGTGCATTGGCGTGCCAAACACCGTGACGGATGTCTGCAAAATCGCAGGTACTGACCTTGGATTGATCGACAAGGGCGTCTACGAGATTGCCGTATTCCAAGCGGAGCGGCACACCGACGAGTCCAACTACAAGCTCACACTGCGCGGCTTTGAGCGCGCCAAATCCGTATGCACACCGCGCTGCGGCGACAGCGTCAAGACCCGTACGGAAGCGTGCGATGAAGGCGCCGGAAATGACCCCAGCACTACGCCCGCTTATGGTAAGTGCGCCGCCGACTGCCGCTCGCGCGGGGGATATTGTGGCGACGGCGTGCTTCAAACAGCGGGTGGCGAGCAATGCGACGGCACAGAGAATTGCAACGCGAACTGCACAGCAGGTGGCGGCCCGGCTTAGAGCGGTTCCATTTGGGCCGATATCCGCACCTCGGCTTCGTTGGCTCCTGCGCTCCGGGCGCACGTGGCATCCCACGTTTACGTCCGGTGCTCGGAGTCCGCCTCGCCGAGGCAGCGAATCTCAACCCAACTGGAATTCGCTCTATCCCGTCATCACTCCACCACTTCACTTAGATGGCGCGGATGGTGCCGTCTCGCTCCATGCGGACCCGGCCACCACGAAGCAACTTGCCCACGGCGCGCTTGAAGGCCTTTTTACTGAGAGCGAAGTGCTTCTCGATCTCTTCGGGTGGTGATTTGTCGCTCACTTGCATGGTCTTATTCGCCGACAGGGCCTTATGAATGTGCTCAGCATCACCGTCGATGGCCTCGTGCGCGTGTGCGCGTAGGGAGAGCTCGACGTGGCCATCGGGGTGCACATGCGCGATGCGAAACTGGGCCTTTTCGCCGCGCGAAAGCCGATGCGGCTCATGGGCGGGCAAAAGGCCGATTTGTGTCTTGTCCAAAATGGCGAACATCCCTACCCCAGGCTCGTTTCTCCAAGCTTCGCCCTCCACCCACGCGTCTAAGGCATAGGCATGCGGTAGCACGCCGAGCATCTCGCGAATGCGCATCGTGCCTGCCATACGACCGCTGGAATCGATGTAGAGTGCAATTGGATGCTGCTCGCCGGGTTTGAGTTCTCGCGTTTGCTCCTTGAACGGCACGAGCAGCTCTTTGGCCAAGCCCCAATCGACAAATGCACCGACCTCGTTCACCTCGGTGACGTCAAGAAACGCCACCTGATGAAGCTCAAGCTTCGCCTCACGCACGGTGGCAATTGGGCGCCCTTGCGAGTCGAGGTGAATGTACACCCTCACGCAGTCGCCTACCTTGAGGCCTTCGGGCATCTCCGTTCCTACAAGCAAAACAACAGGGTCTCGCTCGTCCGTGCTGGCGGGATCCACGGCCAAGAATGCGCCGGGAGAACCGAAGCGCACGACAGGCAGCGAAACATGATGGCCTAGGAGATCGACTACCGACATGGGCCCAACTCTTGCCACACTTTGGCCCCGATGGGGCGCCTACTCGGTGGGTGGCAACTGCATCATCGCCGCGTCGGCTGCGCGCAGCTCACCCGAGTCGAAGCCGCGAAACGCGACCGTGCGATGAGGGTGCAGCAGCGAGAGCTCATAGAGCTCATTGTAGGATGCATACACCTCGGGTGTCGCACGGAGCGCGGCCATACCGCGTCCTACCTCTTGCAGATACTGCCCCTTGGCCGTTGCGATGCGCTCAGCGATGAGCCCATCGGTCTGGGCGTTGAGTTTGGCGATCTGCAGGTGACCGGCTTCCTCAACGTCGGCTTTGGCACGCTCCAAACGCGCTGCGATGGATTCCATGACCTGCCTCGACACATCGGGCAGCAGATTGACTTTGCGCACAAAAGCGAACTCGACCTCCAGGCCCCAGCGCTCGGTTTCGGCTTGAACCTCGAGTCGAAGTCGCTCGCTGAGCTCCATTCGGTTACGCAGAATTCGGTCGAAGGTACAACTTGCAAGGATCCCAGTCGCAGCGTGCGCAACCAAGTTTGAGAGTGCGCGCTCGCGATCCTCGACCGCGTACAAAGCACGCACCGGATCCTTCACCCGGAACTCTACCCACAAGTCCACGATCACCGTCGTGCCACTGGCGGCGTTTACGTGGACGCCATTGAAGTCACGAAAATCACGCCGCAGCGAGACGGGTGTTACTTTCACCCAAGGCAGCAATTTTTCTGGCAAGATGTGCAAACCGGGCCGTACAAGCACCTGCTGCAACTTACCAAAGCGCGTCACGACCACGGCCTCTTCGTCCTCGACGCTCACCGTCAACGCGCGAAACAGGAACCCGAACCCGGGCACCAGCGCAAGGCCGAGCGCAAACCAAAGCATCAAAGACGCACTCATTGTGGGGCTCCTACGCGCGTACCGTGCTGAATAACGGATTCTTTGACGTACAGCGTTCTGGACTCCGCGAAGACCTCCGCGCGACGACGACGCACGTAGGTTGCGAGTTCGCCACGCACATGCTCCGCCTGAAGGAAATTTCCGAGGGTAACGATCTCCGAGTGCATCGCTTTGGCACGCATCGCTGCGATTGCCACGCCCTCCTCCGCACCAACGACGCGCGCCTGACAGGCGGCCTCTGCGCGGTAGTAGGCGCGCTCCGCCTCGCTGCTGGCGTTGATCACGGCGTTGAGCGCCTCGGCAAGCTCGTCGGGCGCCAAGATATCGACAATGTCTACGCCGTAGAAGCGCACGCCATAGCGCTGGCCAATGTGCTCTTTACAGAACGATTCGATGCGCTCACTCAGCAGCTGGCGCTCGCCGCGGATCATGGCGTAAGACCCATCGCTCCCATCGCTGCGAACATGGCTAAGGACGGATGTGCCCTCGGGAACGGAGTCGGCATCCGTGGCGCGGAAGTTGGCGATCTTGTTTCGCACCAAGCACGAGAACAGGCGCGTGATGTGCGTGAGCGGGTCCTTCATGCCGAACAAGAAGTGCGCCAAGTCCGCCTCGTCCGGCACGTAGCGAAGCACGGTGTCCAAGCGGAGCACCGTGCCGTCGCTTGCCATCGCAAGTAGCCCGCCATGCTCGCCTGAGAGATCTAGGCTCTGCTCCTTCATCGAGACATGAAGCGCGCGATCCCACGGCGCCTTGGGGTGAAGCCCGGGGCCGTAGGTGTGCAGTCGCTTGGTCCCGGGCACAAACTCGGCCGCACCAAACCGCGTCAGCACAGCGAGAGATCCCTCGTCGACGCGGAAGAAGCAGGCGCGCGCTACCCACAGACCGTAGATCAAAAACCCGAGCAAAAAAGCTACGAATCCCATTAGAACCTCTCCTTCGAAAACGGCGCCGGTACCCAGCTGGACTCCCAGCTGGCCAGCGAATCTTTGCGCACTTGCACGGACATTCCCGGCTGAGCCGGCGAGATGCGATCCTTTTGATACGCCTCGGCCAAACCAATGTTCACGTACACCACATCCTCGTTGAACTCATGTTGCTGCGCCGTGGCGAGCGGCAGCTTGGCCACGGCCTCGGCGGAGTCCACGATGCGGCCGCTAGGCACATGGCGACCGTCCGGTATCTCCACGCCCACCACGGTCGCCCCATGCCCAATGAAGCAGTCGGATCCCACCACCGAGTCGTGCACGATGGACTTGAAACCAATGAAGGTGCGATCGCCAACGTAACAAGGGCCATGCACCAAAGCGTTGTGCGCAACCGAGACATCTTGTCCGATGTAGATGGCCCACGCTTCACCGGCCACGTTCACGGTCTTGTCCTTGAGCGCATGCAAGGTCACTCCGTCCTGTAGATTGGTGTTGGCGCCGATAAAAAATGGCGTTCCCTCGTCAGCACGCACCGAGCTACCCGCTGCAATATGCACGTTGTCGCCCATGAACACGCGCCCCACGACGGACGCCTGCTCATGCACAAACGAACTGCGCGCACGCAAGCCGCGCCCTTGAATCTGTGACAGCCACTTGGCGGTTTCGGGCACAGGCCCATGACCTCGCCCCAACGGTCGGCGGGCCAGGGCCTGCGCGCGCCCGAGCGTTGCTCGCACGCCGTGTTCCTGGCCCTGACTGCCCGCCTCTCGCAGCACACGAGGCGTCGTCGTAGGATCAAGGCGCCGTAAATACGCGCTTACATGATGCACGACGAGCCCCCCCACCAGGCCCAGCATAAGATGCCCCGATAGGGTACCGACTGAGGCGACCACAAAGGCCAGGGCACCCGCAACGTCGGTCTTCGCAAGATGCACAAGCTCGCGCACCTCCACGAGCCGAATTGCGATCACGATTAAGAGGCCCGCCAGCGCGGCCACGGGCACTTGAGCAATGAACTTGCTGAGGTACAGCACGGCCACGACCAGCAGCGCCGCGTGCGTGATGGACGCCAAACGCGTCTTCGCTCCGCTCTGCACGTTCACGGTAGAACGCACCACGACGCCGCTGACCGGCAAGCCTGACATGAGTCCCACAGCCGCGTTTGCCAGGCCTTGTCCAACCAGCTCGAGGTTTGAATTGTGCGCCTTGCGCGTTGGCACCATACGGTCGACGCCGCGCGCAGACAGCAAGGACTCAACGCCCGCAAGCACACCGAGCGGCACGGCCGCGACCAGAAGGTCGAGCAAGCGGTCGTCGTCCAGCGATGGGAGGCTGGGATGCGGAAGCGAAGACGGCACCTCACCCACGCGCGAGATGTCCCAGTCCAAGTACACGGATACAAATGTCGCCAACGCAATGCCTACAATGGCGGCCGGAAAGCGCTTGTAGGCTGCAAATTTGGTGACCATAAATGCGACCGCCAAGCCACATGTCACCGAGAGCCACGACACATGATGCAGCCACTTGGGCTCGTGCATCATTTTTGCGATGTCGATGAGCTTGTGGTCGAAGCCCAAGATCTTGAAGCCCAGAAACTCGGGCACCTGACCATCGAGCAATTTCAGACCAACGCCCGTCGTGAATCCGGCCAGCACGGACTCGGGCACGTACCTCGCGAGTCGACCGGCCCCCGAGAGGCCCATCGCAAGCTGCACCACCCCTACAACCAAACAGGCCACCGCCACGCCCTCGGCACCAAACTCCACGGCGAGCGCGAGTACCATGGTGGAGAGTGCCGCCGCTGGCCCTGTGACTTGCAACGATGCCCCACCAAAGAAGCCCGCGATGCCGCCACCAATCGCCCCCGAAACGAGCCCCGCGCTCGCGGGCAGCCCGCTCGCCACGGCAAGTGCAAGATTCAACGGGAGCGCGACCGCGGCAACCGTCAAGCCCGCAAGCAGGTCGGCGACAAAGGCCCTCTGCGCAACGACATCGCGCCATTCTCCCGTCCAGCTCGTGGCAAGACCGCGCAGATTGTCGGCAAGCGAGAACACCGGCCCGAGAGGTACTGCGGTAGGCTCTTTCATGACGAAGCCAGCACGTTACGCGCACGTTAGGTTTATGCAAGTTGATTGCCGACCCACGCGAAAAAGGCGGGGCTCCACGACTTGGAGGCCCACCTTCGGTGCCGAAGCGAAATCCCCTTACTGCGTCTTCGGGTTGTAGGAGAAAGCTGGGCCCTTGCAGAGTGTGCTGGTCTTGCTGCACGCCGCGATGGTGCGCGAGCTCTTGAAGTCACGCACCAGCTTGGCCTGCAGCGCCGCGTCGTTGTTGCACACATGGTAGCCCGACAAGTCGACCTGCTGCGCCTGCTGGGCGGCGAGTAGACCCTTCTCGAAGGCCGACTGTGTCTTGTCAGCAGGCACGGTGCACTTCGCCCACGCGGTGGTCGCCTTGGTGGCATCTTGCGCCGTGAGCGCCGCGAGCAAGTCTTGCTTGCCCGTGCCGGTGCACACGATGTCACTCTCAAGCGCACTCTTGAGCGTTGCGAAAAGCTTTGAGGCGGGTCCCGCCTCCAACTTTCCCAGGCTGAAGAACGTGCCTGCCTCGCACTCGCAGTTTCGGTAGGCCTGCTCGAGCCTTGTTGTTTGCGCTTCGCTGCCGGTCACACTCTCGGAGTACACCTCTGTGAGGATCGCGACACCATTGGCGTCCTTCTGCCCCACCTGAACATCGCTATGATTTACCATTGATGAGGCCCGCGGAGCCTTCCCGGCGCAGCTCACGGTGAGAGAGGTGGTGGTGTGCGGAGGCCACCCCAATGTGAGGGGCCCGCCCAAATCCTTGTAGGCATCCTTTTGCCAGTAGGTAATTTTGGCCGTGCAAGCATTCGCGAGCGCATCCTCGTCGCTCGCGGTGGATTCGGCGCCGCAGGCCATAACGCCAATCACAAAACATGCTCCTAGATACTTCAACATCAGCGGTAGCGTACGGGCGCGCCGGAAGACCGGGCAACCTTCGTTCGTGCACGGCTATATTTCGGTAGCATGCTGACCTACATCTCGCGCCGCAGGGTGGGCGCTTAGGCTATGCACTGGCCATGGCCCTCACCGCAACGATGCATCAGATGAGTCTCACGCTGTCGGACGTGGACCGCGGCGTTTATGAGACCCTAGACTTGCGTGTGGCAAGGCACCCATCGGAGTCGGTTCGCTACATGTTCACGCGCCTCTTGGCCTACGCGCTCAGCTACGAAGAAGGCATCTCATTTAGCAAAGGCGGCCTCTCGGACACCGATCTGCCCCCCGTTTCAGTGACAGATCCAACAGGGATTTTGCTGGCTTGGGTCGATGTAGGCTCTCCGTCGGCCGATCGCATTCACAAAGCCACCAAGGCTGCGCGCAAAGTTGCGCTCTACACTTTTGCGGACCTGGCGCTGCTGCGCAAAGAAATGGCGTCGCGTGCCGTGCACAAGCTCGAGAGTGTGGAGACCTGGCGCGTGGAGCCCGCGCTGCTCGACGCACTGGAGGCCAAGCTGGATCGCAAAATGGCCATCGAAGTGGTGCGCACCGATGGGCTGCTGTACGTCACGTTTGCAGGCTCTACGGTGGAATCGCCCTTGGTGCAGCATTCGCTTTTGCCGCAGCCTTAGCAGTGGACTTCGCGCGGAGCGCTTTAGAGCGCTCCGCATAGGGCATCGGCGCACGACACCACCCGCAAGAAGTCGCCGGCGAGCTGCACCGCGCGCGGATGACTGTCGGTTGCGCCGACGCCGCGAAACAGACCTGAGCGCTGGATCTTCGCTAGTGACTCGGCAGGTAAGACGCCGTGCGTGGTGAGCGCCCAGATGGCGCGTGCGCCCGCGGCTTTGTAGGCCTCGGCAGCTCCGATGAGTGAACTGCCAGTGCGAATCATGTCATCGTAGACGACCACGTCTTTGCCGCGCACCTGGGCGTCGACCGCCCTGACCTCTGTGCGTTCGCCGTCTAGGCGTTTCTTGAACACGAAGGACGCGCCTACGCCCATCCGGTTGGCCAGCGCCTCGACCCACTTGGCGCGCCCAGCGTCGGTACAAGCGAGCACGAGCTCGGCGCGCTCTGGAACGAACGAATCCACAAGCCCAACGATGGTCTCACTCGCCGTCGCATGCACAGGCACCACGCTCCCCTCGAAGTAGTGCTGTAGTCCCTCGGTGTGGGTGTCGAGCAACACCACGCGATTGGGGATATCGCCAGCCGGAATGCTGGACAGCAGGCGCGCTCGAGTCTTGGCTGTCACGACCTCGCCAGGCCGTAGCGCGCGCTCCATGGTGGAGTAGCCAAAGTAGGGCACAACCAAGGTGAGCGAGCGGACGCCCGCTTTCACGAGCGTGCTGGCCAGGTCGTAGATGAGCAGCGTGTCCATGTCGGAAACCGTTCCTCCGACCAGCCAAACGTCGCGTGCGATCACTGCAGTATGCACACGTGCGTAGCGCTCTCCGTCCGGGAAGTAATTGATCTCGAGCGCGCCCGTTTCGCCGCCCGTACGAGCCACAAGTGCGGCCCGCATAGGCTCGTAAGCAGGCGTGAAAAACAGAATGGGTGCAGAACTCATGATTATTCTTCTCGGTAAAAACGTGGCACACGACGGGACAGTGTCGTCATGACTTCCCACGGGATCTGGCCTGCGCTCTGAGCAAATTCACTCATAAAAATGGAATTCTGGCCTAGAGGTCCGCTCTGGGTCCCAAGCACAACCACCTCGTCGGCCATGCTTACGCCGGGCACATCGGTGACATCGAGCATGCACATGTCCATCGACACCACGCCCAGCACTGGGGCAAAGGTGCCGCGCACCAGCATGCGGCCTGCGCGGCTGTGCGCGCGCACATAGCCGTCGGCATATCCGATGGGCACGGTGGCCACACGGGATGTCCGAGTCACGCGCCCCGCGCCGCCATAGCCCACAGCCCCGCCCGCCTGGACTTGGCGCAAGTCTACGATCTCCGTGCGCAATCGCAGCGCTGGCCGGAGCGCTGCGTCACCCAGCAAGAGCTCCCCGACCGCCGACGGCGCGCCGTACATCGCAAGTCCAGGCCGCACCGCATCGTACAAGCCCAAGCCTCTCCATGTGGCCGCACTGTTAGCGGCATGCACCACCACAGGCGCCGCGCTACGCGCTCGCAGATCGAGGAGCGTCGCTTCGAAGGCTTTCAGCTGCGCGCGCATACTCGTCAGGTCTGGAGTGTCGGCCTCGGCAAAGTGCGTCATCAGCCCTGAGACGTACACATTGGGCAACGCATTGAGACGCTCAAAATGACCGCGTGCTTGCGCAGGCAATACGCCCAAACGACCCATTCCGGTGTCCACTTTGAGATGCACGCCGAGACGCGCGCCCCCCTCCCCTTCGGCCTCCCCGAGCGACAGCAATCGGAGCGCCTCCTCGTGGTTCTCGCCGTACACCACCGGCGTAAGGCGGTAGTGCGCAAGGTCGGCGTACGCGTGGCCGTAGTAGCCGCCCATCACCAGAATGGGGGCCCGAATCCCCGCCTCACGCAACTCGATGCCCTCCTCGGCGAGGGCAACACAGAAGCCGTCGGCACCGGCGCGCTCCAAGGTGCGGGCAACCGCAGGGGCTCCATGGCCATAGGCATCGGCTTTGAGCACGGGCCACACTTTGGGTGGTAAACCACTGAGCTGCGCGAGATGCGTGCAGACAGAACGCAAATTGTGACGAAGCGCGTCCAGAGAGATCTCTGCGCGTGTGGGACGCACGATATCCTCCGGGGCGCTCCGGCGTGGACGCAGCACGCGAACCGAACTTGGGGCTTCGTCGGACATCGAGAGTCGGAGCCTTAGTGCGCCACCATCAGAGCGTCCAAGCCTACTTGCGCAAGAGGCTCCGATCCATCGTCGCCTTCGCGCGCGGCGTACAAGCTTGCGTACACGCCCCCCTGCGCGAGGAGCTCGTCGTGGCTTCCGTCCTCGACGATCTCCCCCGCCTTGAAAACCACAATGCGGTCTAGCGCGCGGATGGTCGAGAGGCGATGCGCGATGACCAGCGCGGTGCGACCTTCGAGCAGGCGCTCGACCCCCACCTGCAGCTTCGCTTCCGTGTTGGAGTCGATGTTGGCGGTGGCTTCATCAAGCACCAACACAGGCGCATCCATGTAGAGTGCACGCGCAAAAGCGATCAGTTGCTTTTCGCCTGCGCTGAAATTCATGCCCCGCTCTTCGACGACCGCGTCGAGGCCCCGCGAGGCCAAAAGGTCGTCGGCGCCCACTTGACGCATGCACCAAGCGGCACGTTCGGCATCGGGCGTGCTCGCGCCCACGCCCACGTTACCAAGCATCGTGCCCGCGAAGAGAACGACATCTTGCGGAACCACGGCAAAGCGCCTGCGTAGGGCTTGCCTGTCCCATTGCCCAAGCGGACGACCAAAACAGCAAACCTCACCGTCGGTCACGTCGTATAAGCCCAGCAGCAAAGAGGCCACGGTGGTCTTGCCGGCGCCCGTCGCTCCAACAAGCGCAACACGCTCGCCCTTGCGAATCGCGAGGCTCACGCCGCGCAGCACAGGCGCTTCGGGCTTGTATGCAAAATGCACGTTTTTGAGTTCTAACACAACGGGGCGCGCGTCCGAGGACTCGGGGCCCTCCGTGGCTTGGCCGCGCGGCTCGTACTCCACGGATTGCTCAAACTCCACAATGCGTTCAATGCCCGACATGGCGCTCTGCAGCACGGTGTAGCGCTGCGAGAGCAGGGAAATGGGCTCGAAGAACTGCCGCACGTACTGCGTAAAGACGACCACCACTGGAAAGCCGACGTGCACGCCGGCCTTGGCGCCCACCCACCACAAAATGCTCGCCACACACAGCGTCGTGATCATCTCCACCGACGCATCGAGCACCGCCTCGTAGAACACCGCACGCTTGTTGGCGTCGCGGTACTCGTCGTTGATGACCTTGAACTCGGCCGCCATCGCGGCCTCGCGCGAGTACGCTTGCACTACGGCAATGCCGCTCACTTGCTCGCTCAGAAAGGCATTAAGCCGCGACGTGCGCTCGCGAATGTCGCGGTAGGCCTCGCGGCTCTTATCACGCACCGAGCGCACAATGAGCAGCACAATCGGCACGGACGCAAACGCAATGACGGAGAGCTTGGCGTCCAACTGAAGCATCTTGGCAATGATGCCGCCGAGCAGCGCCATGTCCCCGAGCGAGATCAGCACGCCCGAGGCAAAAAGCTCGCCCACCGAATCGACATCGTTTGTGACCCGCGAGACCAACTTGCCCACCGGGGTCTTGTCCAAGTAGCGAAGCGACAGGCGCTGACACTTGTTGAACAAGTCGCGGCGTAAGTCGCCCATGGCGCGTGCGCCCGCCATTTGGAGCACGTAGCTCTGCACGAATGTAAGGAGCTGAATCACGACGACCGCGACGGCGAGAAGCACGCCATTGCGCATCAATGTGTCGCCATCTTTGTTGCCGGCGGCGCGCACCACCTCGCCCATGAGTAGCGGTCTGCACACGCCCAAAGTGGCAAGCATGGCCATCATGACCATCGCCAAGCCCAGGTAGCGTGCGTGAGGTTTGACGTAGGGCCACACCTGTAGCCAGAGCTTCCAGTCGAGCGCGTTGCTCGTTTTGGCCGGGCCGGTTGCGGCCATATTGGGGTGTGCCATCAGTGTGCCTCCACAGCTTTGGTTGCCGCAGTTCCCGGCGACTGTTGCTCGCGCACAAACTCGGCGTAGAGTCCGGGCTCCTTCGCCAACGAGTCGTGCGTACCGTGTTGCGTGATGCGGCCCTGGTCGAGAACGATCACATCGTCACACAGCTTTGCAGCCGCCACGCGGTGCGTGATGAGTACGAGCGTGCAGCCCGAGGCCTTGCTTCGAAGTGCCTGCAAAATGCGCGCCTCTGTTGCCGTGTCTACGGCGCTCATGGGGTCATCGAGGACGAGGATTTCCGATTCCCGAAGTAGCGCGCGCGCCAAGGCAACACGCTGCCGCTGTCCACCCGAGAGCTGCACACCACGCTCGCCCACGGTGGTCTCGAGGCCCTCCGGCAACGCCGCGATTTCGTCCCACACCTGCGCGTCTCGCGTGACCTCTTCGATACGTGCGCTCTGCACATTGTCGCTCGAGAACCCGATGTTCCGCGCGGCGGTCATGGAGAATAGAAAGGCCTCCTGCTGCGCAAAAGCCACATGGCGCCGCAGGCTGGCGGGGGCCACATCGCAAACGTCGACGCCGCCTACGAACACGGCGCCCGCGGGCGTAGGAAGCAGGCGCACCAGCAGCTGGCCCAGCGTGGACTTGCCACTGCCTGTTCGGCCCACGATGGCCAAGCTGCGGCCCGGCGCTAGATCGAAGGAAACATTGGCCAGCACCGCGCGCGCCTCATGCCCAAACGAGAGGCCACGCACCGAGAGGCCGCCGCCCGCTTGGGCCGCGCTGAGCGTAAGCCCAGACGTAGGCACATCCGGGACGGCGTCGAACACGTCTTTGAGGCGCGCAAACCCGGCGCGACCGCGCTGCACAATGGCTAGCGAAAAGCCGAGCGCAATAAGAGGCCACGTCATGCGCGAGTAGGCCATCGAGAAGGCGAAGAACTGCCCCTTGGTGATCTCCCCCACGAGCAACATGCGGCCGCCATAGGCAAATAGTGCAAGCACACCGAAGGCGCCCGCCGCTCCGGTAATCGGGCCCAACATGCCGCGTAGCCGGGCCAGTGCCAGTGACGCTTTGATGTAGTTTGCATTTACAATATCGAAGCGCGCGAGCTCGTGATGCTCGAGCGCAAAGGAGCGAACCACACGAACTCCCGCGAGGTTGGTCTGAACACGATCCGAAAGTTGCCCCAGCGTCTCTTGGTTCTCCCGGTTGAGCTTGAACAGCGCGCGCGACGCGTACCGCGCTGAGAACAAGACAACCGGCACGCTGAGCAGAGAAATGCATGTAAGACGCACGGAAACCGCCAGCAACACCTGCAGCGCGCTCGCCAGCGCAAACACGACGTTGGCTAAGTTGAGCAGGCCGAATCCAAAGAGCAGTCGCACCTGAGCCAGGTCGTTCGTCGCGCGGCTCATTACCTCGCCCGGAGGCATACGGCGATAGAACGAGGACCCAAGCTCATGCAAGCGCGCGAGCAAGGACTCGCGCATCTCGAACTCTACATCGCGCCCAACGTTGAACAAGAACCAACGGGATGCCACGCGGGTTGTAAACGCAACCCCGGCGTACACCAGCAGCGTGATTACTGCGTGGGTGACGACGTCGGCGGCGCTCAACTCCATTCCGTCTACGGCCGTCTTGGTGTTCCAGTCTATGCGGTTCATCGCGTACTGAAACAGTGCCAAGCAAGCCCACCCCGCCAATGTTTTCGGCAAGTGCCGCATGAACGCGCCCTTGAGCGTGATGGGCTCGGCCACCGCTGCGGAGACGGAAGCCACAATGGGAGGTTCTACGCTCATTTGCTCTTCTTTCGGTGCGAGCTGCCAAGCGGCGGCTGCGTACGCGGGGGAACCACCACGCCCAGTTCATCGTTGCGGCAGCGCGCCGTGAGTGGCCCAAACGCGACGCGTGCATGCGCCTCGTCCAGTTCGAGCACCGTGCCCACCTTACCCTCGAAGGCGCCGGTGGAAGCGCGTACCTTGGCTCCAACAGCGAGAGGAATTCCAGCATCGACGCGATCGGCCGAGACCAAGCTTCGCAGGCCCCTCGTAGAAGTTGTAGAATGCAACTTTGGACGAGGCAGGGCCAGTGCGACTCGCGGCGGCGCGCGATCAGATTCGTTTGTGCCCGCCATGTCGGCAGGAGGTTCGCCGTCTAGCGCAAGCGATTCCAGAATGGATCGGCGTCGCTCCGCGTCTCGCGGGGGGCCGCGGCGACGTGCGCGCGCGACGGCGCTTCGCGATCTGGAACGCGGTTGGGCGGGGAGCCAATCATTGTCGGGCGACCAAGCGATCTGATGCAGCAAAGGCAGGAGCGCCATCAGCACCGTGTCGAGCGCGTCGGCGAGATCCTCGCCCAAGGCCATCACGGTCGCGCGCGGAAAGGAGCAGCCCAAGAGAAACGGTAGGTCGCGGAGCTCGGCATCTTCGATGGCGCGCTGCACGCGTTTGGGGTCAGGGTCGCGACCCACCGTGACCAGCTTACCGTGCGCGCCCATCACGAACACATCGGGCAGATCGCCCAGCGACTTCATGAGGCGCTCGGCGCCCGCAGCATCCGCGAGTGCAGCATGAAAGTTTTTTGCGTCTACGTACGCCCCACCGCGCTGCGCCGTGGGGATGACCAAGTAGGCCTGCACACCCACGGCATCCATCTCCAAGTCTACGGTGGCGCCACTGCGTGGACCCCGCGCCTGCAACCCAAGCCGCACCCGCACCCGGCCGGAGGGCACATCGAACTGCAAATCGGTGCTGAGGCCGTCGACGTGATGCCCCACCGCCGCGAGCTCGGCATCCAGCCACGCCTGAACCCGAAGCACGAAGGCCGCCGCGTCTGCGCGCGAGCTTTCCGCACCTCGCAACCACTCGAAGTCCGCCTCGTCCAAGGCGAAGCTTGGCTGGTGGAGCGCTTCGTGCGGAGCGGCAGGCGGGATGGATGTCATGGGCTTCGAAATACTGGCAAGGAGAGCGCTCGCCCACGTGGGCTTGGGCGTGCTACACGACCCCTGTCTTTGCCCCTAAGAGGTATACACGTGAGCGACGAAAATCCCAAGTCTCAGACCGCCGCGGGCGAAGAACTCGAAACCGAAATCGTGGATGACGATGCCGAGCCGGATCTGCTCGCCGACATCGATGAAAAGGACCTCGAACTCCCAATCAAGCCGGTGCGCACTCGGAGTACCGGCAAGGCCGGTGAGGCCTCGCTCGCGCGCCTGGACCCGTTCGCGGCCTACATGCGTGAGGTGCAGCGCCACCGGTTGCTCACCGCTGACGAAACGCGCGACCTGGCCGTCCGCTATGTGGAGCATCAAGACCCCGCAGCGGCAGCCAAGCTGGTGACCTCGAACCTGCGCTTGGTGGTCAAGCTCGCGTACGAGTACCGGCGCGCGTACAAGAACATTATGGACCTCGTGCAGGAGGGCAACATCGGCCTCATGCAAGCGGTGAAGCGCTACGACCCATACCGCGGGGTGAAGCTGTCGTCCTACGCGGCGTGGTGGATCCGTGCCTATATGCTGCGGTTCATTTTGAACAACTGGCGCCTCGTGAAGGTAGGCACGACGCAGAACCAGCGCCGGCTGTTCTTCAACTTGCAAAAGACCAAAGCGCAGCTCGAAGCCATGGGGATTCGCCCCACGGCCGAGGTCGTCGCCAAAGAGCTTGGCGTCTCGGAGACCGACGTGACCGAGATGGACATCCGTCTCTCGAGCGGTGAGAAATCGCTGGACGCGCCGCTCAACGACGGCGAAGGACGCACCATTTCACGTGGTGATTTGCTGGCCTCCAGCGCCGATGGCCCCGAGGTGCTGGCCGCGGGCGAGGAACTGCAAACCATGCTCAAGGACAAGCTTGCGAGCTTCAGGCTCACGCTGCTGCGGCACGAAAAGGAGCTTGCTATTTTTGATGAACGCCTCGTGGCTGACGAACCCATGACGCTGCAGGAGTTGGGCGATCGCTACAGTGTCTCCCGCGAACGCGTGCGCCAGATTGAGCAACGTGTGACCGGGCGCCTGCGCGACTACCTAAAAGCAGAGCTGGGCGACGCGACGGATCTCACATGACGCTTTACGTGGTGTCCACACCCATTGGAAATTTGGGGGACATTACACTCCGCGCCGTCGATACGCTCAAACTTGCGGACATCGTCGTAGCCGAAGACACGCGCCACACACGCAACCTGCTCTCGCATCTGGAGCTGGGCGGGAAGACCGTGCGCGCGCTGCATGACCACTCCACGGACGCCGAAGTCCAAGCGCTCGCCGACGAGCTTTTGCTCGGCAAAACACTGGCGTATGTGAGTGATGCCGGTACGCCCATTGTGAGCGATCCGGGGGAGCG
>JAYWGI010000095.1:0-8548 GCA_043779025.1 Myxococcales bacterium | reverse complement strand
CCAAGCGCTGCCCTATGAGCGCCGCCTTACTTGACGGCTACATCTACGCGCAGCACGCGACTGCCCACCGTGTCGACGAAGTACAGCTTCCCGTCCGGGCC
Organism: Myxococcales bacterium; assembly: GCA_043779025.1. GTDB lineage: Bacteria > Myxococcota_A > Polyangia > Polyangiales > Polyangiaceae > JAAFHJ01. Next base: position 8,447 of record JAYWGI010000095.1, on the reverse strand, counting down.
GAAAGCCATGCCGGCAAGGCCACCTGTGGGCAGCCCTGTGTCCAGGTAATTCACAAGCTCGCCGTCGAGCGTGAAGGCGCTGATGCGGCCGGTTGCGTAGTCGCTGACGTAAACATGGTCCTTCCAGACTTCAATGCCCGAGGGCGTCGTGACTTGACCTGAGTCCGCTGTCACGAGTTCCGTAAGCACCGCATTGTCCATCTTCACGGACTCACCCATGGGCTCTTTCGGCCTCACTTTGGCACCCTTGGTGCCCGTGGTGGTGTCGAGGACCACGACACGACCATTGCCGCTATCTGCAATATACAACATTTTGTTGGCTGCATGATAATAGACGTGGCTGGCGACGCCGGCTTGGTATTTTACTTGGCCCGTGATGTACTGGCGCGAGTCGCCGTCCGAGTGATCGTCCTGGCCAATGTGGTGGTCGAGCGCAAAGTTGTAGCGATCGATCGAGTTCTTCAATCCCCCGAACGTCCAGTATGCGTTGTCGGACTCGTGCGCGATGCCCATGCACAAAGGTGTATTGTGCAGCATGTCCAAGTGCGACCCCAACCCATGCGGATTGACTTTTGCGAACACCGACAGATCTGAGGACCACAACGCTGGCCCCATAAAGTCGTTAGCCGTGGCTTGGTCGTCGTAGGTGTTTCGAGACTCGCCGCACGTTGCGAACGTACCGGGCTTGCCGATCGTGGTCGCGTCCGCACCAAAAGCAATGGCGGCCGGCTTTGCCATAAAGTGGTTGGCGTTGGAGTCTTTGCGACGCTCGCTCGTGCGTTGCTCGGTGCTCGCGTCGGTAACAATCACCATGCTGTCGTCGCCCCAATTGACGACCCAAAGTTCGTCGGGCCGCAACGTGTTGAACGCGAGGTCTCGAGGCTTGTTCAGTTTCGCCGCTGGACCCGCAATCTCTGTCAGCACCACCGACTCGGCCGTATGGTCGCCCGTGCCCAGTTCGGGGGCTTTGCGAATGGGCACCTGTGCCGCCGCATCCGGGTTGCCGGCATCGGGGGAGGTCGCCGATGGCGTTCCGGTCGGGTCGCCCGCAACCGTCGTCGTACACGCAGCCAAGGTCACCACAGAGCCAGAAAGGAAGGCGATAACTTTGCGAGTTTGCATGCCTCTGTGGTGCCACGGAGTCAGGCGCGAGTCAATTGCCTCAATTCCCACTTGACGCATCCCGCAAATGCGCCAAGTTTCGGGCTATGTCGACCGACCTTGTGATCCTGTACGAGCACCCAGAGTGGCAGCAGCCATTGTTTGAGGCGCTGCGGCGCCGCGGCGTTGCGTTTGAGGCGCTCGATCTCAAGGCCGGAGCATTCGATGTCGATCAGCTCCCTCGTGCGGCCGTGTACTTCAATCAGGCCAGCCCGAGCGCCTACGTACGCGGGAACACGCGCGCTGTGCCGTTTGCCATGTCGTTGATGCGCTCGCTTGAGATCGCGGGCGGCAAAGTGCTTAACGGGTCGGCAGCCTTCGCCTTGGAGCTCAGCAAGAGTGCGCAGGGCAGTCTCATGCGCGCGCTCGACATTGCCCATCCGGCCTCGCTCGCATTTAACGACGTGGAGGCCGTGCTCTCCAAGTGGACACAGTGGCCCGCGTTGCTCAAACCCGAGCAGGGCGGTAGTGGCGCCCGCATGGTTCTCTTGCAGTCGGCCGAGGAGCTACGCACCACGTTGAGGCTTCAGCCCGAGATGTGGTTGCCCGACAACCTGCTCCTGCTTCAAGAACACTTCGACGTAGACCCTGCGCGCGGCATCATCCGCATGGAATTTCTAGGCAGCGAGCTCCTCTATGCGATGAGGGTGGTGTCCCACGGTGCCTTCAACTTGTGCCCCTCCGAGATGTGCAATCCGGTCGATGGCAGCGACGGCAGTTGCGAGGTGCCTGCAGCCAAGCCCACCAAACCTGTAGAGTTTTATCCGTATCCCGAGGTGCCTGCGGAGGCCGTGGCCGCGGGTAAGAAAATCATGGCTGCCGGCGGGCTAGACGTTGGCGGCATCGAGTACCTGGAGGCCCAAGACGGTCGCCTCGTGTTCTACGACGTGAACGCCAATTCCAACCTGCGCCCGGCCGTTGCGCAGAGCTTTGGTTTCGATCCGTTTGAGCGTGTGGTGGACTACTTAGTAGAGCAGGTGCGTTTGGCGACGCGCGCTTGATGCACCGGTTGTAACGGCCGCCCCCACCACGCACTTAGTTCGGCTTTTCGGAGGCACGGCGATTCTGCGCTGCTGCAGGGCCCTCGCGTTGTAAGTTGGCGCCGCATGCGGCGCCCCCAAACTCACATCCCGGCGGCGCATCGAAAGCCATTGTTGTTCATCACCGAGTTCGGGCGCCCTTTGCCTCGGTAGTAGAGGCCGTTGCCCTCGCAGGTGCACTTGCCGCACCACCAGGAGCCGCCGCGGGCCACATGCTCCACGCCCGCGTCAGGGCCGCGTGGGTCTTGCTCGGAAGCGCGTCCGTAGGCGTCGTGCGCATACCAATCGCTGGTCCACTGCCAAACATTACCCACGGGGTCGTAGAGCCCCCACGCGTTGGGAGGGTAGGCGTTGATAGGTGATACATACACGTACCCGTCTGCGCGGCTGTTCTCTGCGTGGGTTTTGCCTTGCCAGTAGTTGAGCAGGTATTGGCCCGACGCATCGGCCGCCTCATCGCCCCAAGGGTAACGCGTGCCTTGGCTGCCCGCGCGCATCGCGTATTCCCACTCGGCCTCCGTGGGCAGGCGTTTGCCCTGCGCGGCGCAGTAAGCCGCCGCGTCGCGCCAACTCACCATCACCGCGGGCGCCAGCGGATGCACAAATTCGTGGGCGTACGCATCCTCCGGCAGAAGGTTCGGGCGCTGCCACGAGCCGTCGATGGTGCGCTCCCATTCCCAATCGCGCATTCCAAGCCGCGCGCCAAACCCCATCCCTTGACGCTCGGCATCGGTGCGGTAGCCCGCCTCCCGCACGAAGGCGCCAAACGCTTCACGCGTCACCAAATGCGCGTCCATGGCAAACGCACTCAAGCACACGCGCCGCACGGGCGCCTCATCGGGCCGCCCATCTGCGCGGCCCCGCAGAAAGCAGCCGGCAGCAATGGCCACGGTGGGGTCGCGCGAAATTGTGTGTAGAGTGCTGGCATCTGCAGATGCGTACAGAGTGCTGATATCGACCCGTGCCAGAGGCCGTTCCCGGCATGCGAGCAGCGCGCCAAAAAGAAGTGCGCTTCGCGCAAGGCGCACAGTTCAGTGCCCCGTCTTCCCCGAAGGATCATCCTCTGTTGGCGGCCCGTACTTGCCGCGCGCTCCGGACGGCAATTTGGCGCGGCATGCGGCAACCTTCTTTTGGTCCGTCGCAAGCACGGCTTTGACGCAATCGGCGGTACTGCAATGATCGTTCTCCACAAGACAGCGTGAGCGATGGCGCGCCGTTGCTGCGCCGCAGTTGAGGAAGCAACTCGCATCGTCCGGTTTGCATGCACTCTTGCATGTCGTGCAGGTGCTCGTGGCCGCAATTACGCACTGGCCACATGTGTTCTCACAGGCCTTTTGGCATCTAAACACTTCAGCGCTCGTGTCGGAATAGCAGGGGTCGTCGTGAAAGTTCCCGTTGCAGTTCTGACACCCCGTGAATGCGCTGCAGGAGAGGTTCCCCCAACGTTCCTGGTCAGCCCCTGGGCCGCCCTCGTCCTCCGCGTACGGAATCGGATCCTTATCGTCGGGCGAGCTCGGCACTGAGTGACAATTCTCGGCTAGTAGCTTGATGATTCGCGGGTCCTCGAAGGACTTGGGCAACCCCGCATCGCTTCGAACAAGGCTGTAGAGCGCACCGGCATCAGTTGGCATTTGAGCCGCGGCTCGCGTTGCCGAGTCGACGGTGACGCCTGATACGCCCGCGCGGCTTCGTGAGGCATCTTCCGCTTCGGTTCCACCAGCGGGCGAGGTGCTTGACTTCCAATGCTCGACGAATTCGCCGGCGCCGTACGCAACGCCGCCTGCGAGTACTATAAACGCCGAGTTCTTCCAGGAGTTGCCCATCTCATTCCCCCAACAAGCGCGCAATTAACCGGTCCAGCGCGTCCAAATCGGCGTACGGGATCACAATCTCGCCCTTGTTGCCCGAATCGCGCACGTGCACTCTGCACCCAATTCCTTGCGCGAGCCGCCGCTCCAAATCTCGGATCGCCGGGCTGCTTGCGGGCTCGCCCCGTCCATGAGCCGGGGCGCCCGCAGCAGCGCCGGGCTTTGCCTTGGCGCTAAGCCCTTTCACTAGCTTCTCTGTGTCGCGCACGTTGAGTCGGCCCCGCAGCACCTTCTCGGCCAGCTCCTCAATCTTGCCTTCTGGTGCGCCTAAAAGTGCGCGGGCGTGGCCCTCGGTGAGCTCGCCCACCATAAGCTTCTCGCGCACACGCTCCGGCAGCTTGAGCAGGCGCAGCGCATTGGTCACGGCCGTGCGGCTTTTGCCAATCTGTGCGGCCAAGGTCTCGTGCGTGTAGCCGTGCTCCTTCACCAATCGCCCGTAGGCCTCTGCGAGCTCCACGGGGTTCAAGTCCTCGCGCTGAACGTTCTCCAAGATGGCGAGCACGAAGGCTTTGTCGGGCGAGACATCTTTGACCACGACCATCACGTCCCGTAGCCCCGCGCGCTGGCTGGCGCGCCAACGTCGCTCGCCCGCAATCAGCTCAAACATGTCGCTGCCCGGCATGCGGCGCACCACAAGCGGCTCAATCACGCCATGTTCGCGAATGCTCGCCGCGAGCTCGTCCAGCGCCTCGGTATCAAAGTGCTGCCGCGGCTGTCCGCGCTGCGGCGTGATCTTCTCCACCGGGCAGAGGAACACGCTCTTGTCGCCATAGTCGGCGCGCGGCGCGGGCGCGGAGGGCAGCAGTGCATCGAGACCACGACCAAGTGCGCGTGCTTTGGTTGCGGGGGGCAGGGGGGCGTTCATGGATTCAAAAACTCCTCAGCGAGCGCGAGGTAGGCCTCCGCGCCCTTGGACTTGGCGTCGTACAAGATCACGGGCTTGCCGTGCGAAGGCGCCTCCGACAGCTTTACATTGCGGGGGATAATGTTGCGGAATACATGAAAATGCGCGCGCACTTCTTCGGCCACTTGACGCGACAAATTGCTGCGCGGATCGAACATGGTAAGAAGCACACCGCGCACCGAGAGACCGGGGTTGAGACCGTTTTTGATGCGGTCCAAGGTGGCCATCAAGTAGGTGAGGCCCTCGAGCGCAAAGTACTCGCACTGCAGCGGCACCAGCACCTCGTCGGCGGCCACGAGTGCGTTCACGGTGAGCAAACCTAGCGACGGCGGGCAGTCGATAAAGACGTAGTCCACGCCGTCCGCATGCTCGCGGATCACATCACGCAGGCGCGTGGCGCGATCCGGCGCGTCGACGAGTTCGATTTCTGCGGCCACCAGATCTTGGGTCGCGGGGAGCAGCTGCAGCATCGGCAACGCGGTGGGGGTTAGCACCTCTTCCATGCTGGAGAGCCCCAGCAGCAGATCGTAGACCGTTCGCTCTCGCGTTCCGGGCCGCACGCCTACGCCGCTGCTGGCGTTGCCTTGAGGGTCCATGTCCACAAGCCAAATACGCTTCTCGGCAGCTGCCAAACATGCGGCGAGATTCACCGCCGTCGTGGTTTTACCCACGCCGCCCTTTTGATTCACGACCGCAATGATGCGTGGAGTGGCCGTCTGCATGAGGGTTGCACCCTATCCGATGCGGCGCCGGTTGCTTGTCAAATTAGCTACGACAAGCATAGCAAGAAAAATCGTGCCCAGATTTTTGGTCTCCCTGCACTTCGGTCGTACGGTGTCCGGAGATGTAGGACAGGTGCCTACGTCGAACCACAAGGAGGCTTTGATGCGCCGTTCACTGATTCCCAACAATCTCTTCGCCAACTCCGCACCGGCTGCGGGGACCCGCGCAGTGCTCGAGGGCTTTTTCCGTGGCGACGCTCAGGCTTCCACCCTTTTACATCTGGCGGATCGCACAGCGATGCCGTGCAGCACCCCCTCTCGTCACAGCTGAAGGAACATCCACCATGGCCCGTAATTACCGAAGCATCGAAGAGTTTTCCCGCGAAGAGCTCCGCCCCGGATTCAAAGCCGGCTACTCCTTCGAGGACTTGATGCAAGAGACCCACCAAGAGGGCTCGGATCTCCTGTTCGACGAAACCTTTGATGCCTATGATCCGGACTCCAAGGCCTTCAAAGACGACTGAACGAGTGCCTCGCGGGGCAGCGCGCCGGAAGGCGTCGGTCAGTTGTCCTCGCCGTACCGTCGTACGTCTGCGGGAACTTCCCTAGCCTTACGGCGCTTGCCTACGCGATCCACCCATTCAGTCTCAGATCATTGGGCGATGTCTTCGGGCGTCGCCTTTTGCTTTTGGGCTCGCGGCGTTGCCGCTTGCGGAGAGACGAGATGGCTCGCGGCGTTGCGGCTTGCGGAGAGACGAGATGGCTCGCGGCGTTGCGGCTTGCGGAGAGACGAGATGGCTCGCGGCGTTGCCGCTTGCTGCCAAATTGTCATCCTGAGCGGAGCGAAGGACCTCCCGACCGCGGCGTCATACGCCCGGCTGCATCGTCCTACTCAGTGAGCTTGCGCACGCCGACCACGTAGTAGGGAGTGTCTCCAAAGCAAGAGCTGGGGATGCCCTTGTGCTCTTCGTACTTCAGCGCGACTTTGGCTCCGGCGAGGGCGTCCACCTGGGCCGACACCGCGGGGTCGGGGATGGTGAAGTTAAACATTTGTGCGGGCTGGCCAATCACGTTGGTCATGGCCAGCTCGCCCTCGTTGGTTTTGCAAACCCAACCGCGGCGCGAGATCTTTTGAATGATGCCGATGCGCTCTCCTTCAGAGAAGGCAAAGTGCAACGAGGAATAGGTGTAGCCTGCACCAAGAAGCAGCACGGCGAAGAGAGCAAGGGCAGCGTAACGCATGAGGTGGCATGAAGCATGCCGGGGTGCGGCTCGCAAGCGTTGGATACGATGTCGCGAGGTATCTTACCTCGTATGCAAGCTGCATACAAATCTCCGGGCTCGGCAATCCAAGTCTGTGTGCCCGGCGATCGATGCCTATATATTGCCTAAGATGTCGCAAAAGTACCGCAGCGTGCGCGTGGGCCTGGTTGGAGGAACGTTCGGCGTGGCCCTGGCCATGATGCTGGCATGCAACACCGACGAGATCTCGGCCATCGAGTCCGACCACTTGGGTCAGGCCACAGAGCCCATTGCACCGGCGAACATGCTCAAATGCTGGGTCACGCCGGACACCGTGAATACAGATCCGTTCTTCCAGGCGCATCCGCTGCTGTGCGCAGCGGTGTTGCCGGCGAGCTACCCGCTGCGCCCTAAGGCGTACATGCTAACCGTTCTCAAAAAGGGCGGGGGAGTCGCTCAGGTGGCGCTAGGCAACGACCAGACGCTCGAGCTTGCACGCTTGCTCAATTCCGACTTCCCCGTGGAGCTCCGATGGACCGTAAGGTTCTCGTCGGCGGCCACCGAGACGGTCGGCTCCGAGTTGGCAAACTATGGTTTGCGTCGGGTTTCATCGATTGCCTCGCTCGGACAGGCAACGGCCGGCGAGCCGCTGGTGGAGAAAACCCCGTTCACGCTGTGGCCCATCACCTTGCGCAACGCAAGCAAGAGCTATGTCTCGCTGACCGCTGCAGACTACACTGTTTTGGCATTGCCGTTTTCGGCCGGCAATCCCGGTTCGGATTCGTACAACGGCGACGTTCTCAATGTGCGGGGGCAGTTTTCGACGCGTGAAGCGTCGCGCAGCGGCGTGTTCTTGGCCCCGCCCTCGGGGGACATCGCAGTGCGTGTCCTCTCTCGCGCCGTTCCCGCGGGCGTCGAAGGGAAGATCTCTGGGCCCGGCACGTACGAGCTTGTCAACGGCGCGCTCGTGCAAGTGTCGAAGAACGCAGAGCCTCCCGCGCCACTGAGCACAGACGCCGAAACCGGGAGCGATGCTGCCGCTGTCGTTCCAGACGCCGCTCGTGGCGATGCGCAAGACGCGCAGCTTTCGTCGGAGGCTGGCGCTGCAGCTGACGCAAAGTAGGAACTCTCCCGCGCGCTGCGCCCAATTCGGGCTACACCGCGGCGCATGATCTCCTTGCGCGCATTGCCAACCTGGGCGCTGTACGCGATCACCATTTCCGTCTGGGGCACCACCTTCTTCGCCATCACCTTCCAATTGGGGGCGACGCCGCCTGAGGTCTCAGTGGCCATCCGATTCGTGTTGGCGGCTGGTATTTTGCTGGCAGCCTGCATGCTCACGCGAGCGCCGATGCGTTACATGCGGTTGCAGCATGCATGGTTCGCCGCGCAGGGGTTCTTCACGTTCTCTCTCTCGTATGTGCTCACCTACTTGTGCGAGCAGCACATCCCATCTGGCATGGTTGCGGTTCTCTTCACCTTGATGATTTTCTGGAACGCGTTTGGCGCG